>NZ_JBSFWT010000019.1:7467-104051 GCF_053594975.1 Streptomyces sp. NPDC002537 | reverse complement strand
TCTCATCCATGGTCACAAACACCATAGGTGGGTGAGGCCTTGCTAAGGCTGCCTGACGCTTCGCCAGGAACGAGACACGCCTCGATCGGCCGGCTGGTGCGCGAGCTGGAGGGCACGGGCGACGTCGTCGGCTGCGAGGACGACCCGCCGTGCCCGCTGCGCGGCGCGTGCAGGCTGCGCGGCGCGCTGCGCGGCGCCCAGGAGGCGTTCTTCGCCGCCCTGGACCCGATCACGGTCGAGGACCTGACCGGCCCGCCGACCGGCCCCCTCCTGCTGAGCCTGGGCACCGGCCCCATGGACTGAAACCCCCCGGCCCCATGGGCCGTTCCGCACACCGTTAAATACGCATCTGAAATACATATTTCAGTCGGACGTCAGGAGCCGCCGATGCTGTCCCCCCAGTCGACCGAGATCGTCCGCGCCACCCTCCCTGCGGTCGGCGGCGCGATAGGCGAGATCACCCCGCTCTTCTACGACAAGCTCTTCGCGGACCGCCCCGAGCTGCTGCGCGACCTCTTCAACCGGGGCAACCAGGCCAACGGCAGCCAGCAGCAGGCCCTCGCGGGCTCCATCGCCGCCTTCGCCGCCGCGCTGGTCGAGCACCCGGACGCGCGCCCCGACGCGACGCTCGCGCGCATCGCCCACAAGCACGCCTCGCTCGGCATCGCGCCGGCGCAGTACCCGCTCGTCCGGAAGCACCTCTTCGCCGCCATCGTGGAGGTGCTCGGCGACGCCGTCACCCCGGAGGTGGCCGCGGCCTGGGACGAGGTCTACTGGCTGATGGCCAACGCCCTCATCGCCATCGAGGCCCGGCTGTACGCGGAGGCCGGCGCCCCGGACGGGGACACCCTCGTCCCCCACCGCATCGTCGGCAGGGTCCGGGAGACCGCCGAGGTCACCACCTTCCTCGTCCGCCCGCTCGACGACCGCCCACTGCCCGCGACCCGCCCCGGCCAGTACGTCTCCGTGCAGGTGGAACTCCCCGACGGCGCGCGGCAGATCCGTCAGTACAGCCTCTCCGGCCACCCCGACGACGCCCTCCAGTTCTCCGTCAAGCGCCTCGCGGGCGATCCCGCGGGCGAGGTCTCCCACCACCTCCACGACCGGCTCGGCGTGGGCGACACCCTGCTGGTGAGCGCGCCGTTCGGCGACGTCGTCCTCGAACCGGGCGACTCGCCCGTGCTGCTCGCCTCCGCGGGCATCGGCTGCACGCCGATGATCGGGATGCTCTCCCACCTGGCGGCCGCCGGAGCCGCCCGCCGGGTGATCGCCGTGCACGCCGACCGCAGCGAGTCCGCCCACGCCTTCCGCGCCGACCTCCTGCAGCTCACGGCCAAGCTCCCGGACGCGGTCGCGCACCTCTGGTACGAGGAGCCGGAGGCCGCCCACCCGGCCGACCGCACGGGCCTCGCCGACCTCTCGCTCATCGACATCCCCGCGGGCACCACGGCCTACCTCTGCGGTCCACTGCCCTTCCTGCGCGCCGTCCGCGCCCAGCTCCTGGCGGCGGGAGTGGCGGCCGCCGACATCCACTACGAGGTGTTCGGCCCGGACCTGTGGCTGGGCGACGGTTCCTGACGGGCCGTCGATCTCCGTGGCCGGGCCATCGAATCGTTACCCATGCGTAACTTAACTTGCCATTACCCCGGGTAAGCAACTGAGGTTACCGTCGGGTCACTTCGCATCGGCGTGCGGCGCCCCCATGAACGGGGGCGCCGCACCGACGTCAGGAGAGTGACCGTGCGACACCCTCGGAAGGCCGTGCGCACCACGGCCCTCGGCGCCGCCTCCGCCGCGCTCCTCACCACCACCGCCCTCGGCTTCGCCCCCGCCGCCCAGGCCGCGCCGGACCGCCCCGCCGCGGCGGCGCGGGCGGCCGCGGCGGCCGTCCGCTTCACCGACATCCCCGGCTCCGGGGGCATCACCCTCAAGGGCAACGTCTTCGCCCCCGCGGACACCTCGCGCCGCCACCCCCTGATCGTGTTCCCCACCAGCTGGGCCATGCCGCAGTTCGAATACCTCGCGCAGGCCAAGCAGCTCGCCGAGTCCGGCTATGTGGTGGTCAGTTATACGGCCCGCGGCTTCTGGCTGTCCGGCGGGAAGATCGAGACGGCTGGGCCGCCGGACATCGCCGACGCGTCCAAGGTCATCGACTGGGCGCTCGCCAACACCCCCGCCGACCCCGACCGGATCGGCATGGGCGGCATCTCGTACGGGGCGGGCATCAGCCTGCTGTCCTCGGCGTTCGACAAACGCGTCAAGGCGGTCACCGCGCTGAGCGGCTGGGCCGACCTCAACGAGTCGATCTACGGCGAGCACACCCAGCACCGCCAGGCCGCCGAGCTGCTCGGCGGTCTCGGCAGGCTCACCGGCAGACCGGGCGACGAACTCCAGCGCATCCTCAAGGACTTCCTCGGCAACAACCTCGCCAAGGAACAGGACATGCTGGACTGGGGCACCAAGCGGTCCCCCGCCACCTACCTCGACCGCATCAACGCCAACGGTGCGGCGATCATGCTGGGCAACGCGTGGGGCGACTCGGTCTTCACCCCGAACCAGTACGCGAAGTTCTACGAGCGGCTGGCCGGCCCCAAGCGCCTGGAGTTCCGGCCCGGCGACCACGCCACCGCCGAGGCCACGGGCCTGTTCGGGCTGCCCAACGACACCTGGGAGCACGCCCGCCGCTGGTTCGACCGCTACCTCAAGGGCGAGGCCAACGGCATCGACCGCGAGGCACCCGTCCAGCTCGCCTCCCGCTCCGGCGGTGGCTACGAGCCGTACCGGAGCTGGGCGGACGTCCAGCGGAACGCGCGCACCGTCCGGCTGGACGGCACCCGGACGATCCGCACCGGCGTCGACTCCGGCGCCGACGGGGGCACCGCCATCCTCTCCAACGCCCTGGACCAGTTCCTCAAGGTGCCGCCGCTGGTGTCCGTGCCGCTGCTGCCCCGTTCCTACGCCGCGGTGTGGGAGACCGGCCCGTACGGCAGCGACCAGCACATCCGCGGCGCCGTCCGGGTGCGGACCTCGGTGACGAGCGACAAGGACACCGGGACGGCCGTCGCCTACCTCTACGACGTGGGTCCGCTGGGCATCGGCAAGTTGATCAGCCATGCCCCGTACACCTTCCGGAACGCGGTGCCGGGGCGGGCGTCCGGGGTGGACCTGGAGCTGTTCGCGACGGGGTACGACGTACCGGCCGGGCACCGGCTGGCGCTCGTCGTCGACACGGTGGACCCGCTGTACATCGACCACAACCCCGCAGGCGGGAAGCTGACGTTCACCGCCCCGGAGCTGTCGGTGCCCGTGCGCGACTAGCCGTCAGTCGGCGGGCCGGTAGGTGCCCGGGGCCAGGTAGACCGAGAACCGGGGCGACTCGCCACCCCGGTAGGAGATGAAGTTCTGGGTGCGCGACTCCGGCAGCGGCCGGTCGGACACCGCGTCCAGCACGGCCGCGTACGGCGCCGGGTCCACGCCCTCCGACCGCAGGAACGCGGCCACCCGGTCCCGTGCGGCCGCGTCGTCGTCGTGCACGGGGATCATCGGGACGTACAGCGTGGCCGTCGGCGACTCCCGCCCCGGCCGCAGGGTGAACGTCGTGACCGGCGGCTTCCGCTTCCATTCGGGCGCGTCGTCCGGGCCGTTGACCGCGCGCAGCGCGCGGGCGAAGGAGCCGGGTACGTGGTCGGGGTCGACGGCCGCCTCGGCCTCGATCCCGTCGGCGGTGACGCCGGAGTGCGCCAGGTACACCTGGGTCCGCAGCGCCTCGCCGGGCACGAGGTCCATGGCCAGGGCGACGGGTTCGTGCTCCGGGCCGAACCCGTCGCCGAGGTGCTCGGCCAGGGCGCGCCAGGGGCGTTCCAGTCCGAGGCGCTTCAGGGCCTCCTCGGTGCGGGCGGCGGCCTGTTCCCGGCCGTGTGCCGCCGGGTTGAGGAACACCTTGTAGGCGGGCGGGCCGCCGGGGACCCAGGCCACGGCGTGGGAGACCGAGAAGTAGCCCTGCGGTTCGTCCGGGGTGAACAGTTCCTCGATCCGCCGGTACGGTTCGAGGGAGACGCCGGGGCGGCCTTCGAGCCGCCGGGTGAGGGCCATGCCGTCCCGCATCCGGTCCCGGGCCGGGCCGGTGGGGGACTCCAAGGAGAGCCGGACGCCGGCCTTGCCGCCCGCCCAGGCGACGGAGAGCTCGAAGGGCATGCCGTCGATGGAGACCCAGCAGGCGCGCTCGGGGGGTGTGCCGACGGGGAGTTCGCCCCAGGGCCCGGTGAGCTCCCGCAGGAGGGCGAGGACCGACTCGCGGCTCTCGCCGGTGAGTCCGAGGGCGCGGCGGGCGCGCAGCACCTTGTCGGCGGCGGTCTCCGCGTAGGTGTCGGTGGGCGCGTAGCGGTCGGAGTCGAAGCGCATCGGGCGCCCGATCATCTCGGCTATGACCCCGGTGTCGGGGGTGAAGACGCCTGACGGCCGGGGCTGCCGGGGGCCGTGGCCTGCGGACTCCATGGTGTCTCCCTGTGCGTCGTGACGGAAAAACGAGCGTGATCGTCCCACCGCCGGGCGGGGGCTGTCAGAGCTTTGCCCGACAATTGCCCGCGGGCCCCTTATCGGGCCTATGTTCCGGCCAATGTGCCGCACTTCGCGCGTATGGGCGAGGCGCTCCACCGCGCGCCGGAGCCCGGCCGGAGGTTCGGTCGGGAGGCCCCGGCGGCCTGCCCCGTACGGCCGCCCGTCCTGCGTGTTACCGCCGGTTACGACACGGCTCGGGCAAGGGGGAGCGGAAACGGCCGGATCATGCACGGTGTTGGTCCGCATCACGACGTTCTGCGACATGATCGCTACACATCGTTCGTCGGTTCACGGAACTCGCGGACCGATGTGCCCTGTCCACATGCGGCCAACCGGAGAAAGTCGGCGCCGCCGTGCTCCGGGAAGCCTGTGCAGAGGAGTTGTTGACGCGTGTCCGCACAGCACCACTCCGCCCCATCCCGTACCGCCGCCGGTGCCCCGCTCCCCTCGTCCCCCGCCGACCGTACCGACCCGCCCGAGGCGCTCCCCACGACGCTCCCGGAGGCGTTCGCCCGGCAGGCGGCGCTCACCCCCGACGCGACGGCGCTGGTGAGCGGCCCGATATCCGGGGGCGCGGCGGAAACGGTCCTGACCTACCGCGAACTCGACGCCCTCGCGGACCGGTTGGCCCGCCGCCTGGCGGCGGAGGGGCTGCGGCCGGGCGGCACCGTGGGCGTGCTGATGGACCGCTCGGCGGAGCTGGTGATCTCCCTGCTCGCGGTCGTCAAGTCCGGCGGCTGCTACGTCCCGCTCGATCCGCGGCAGCCCGTCCCCCGGCTGCGCTGGATCCTGGACCAGACCGGCGCCGGCGTCCTGCTGACGGCCGGTCAGGGAGCGGACGCCCGGATCACCGCGGGGCGCCGGGTGCTGCCCGTACAGCCGGACGGGCTCACGGCGGACGACGCGCACGGGCCCGACGAGGCGCGACCCGTCCCCCTGGAGCCGTGCGAGCCACGCCAGTTGGCGTACGTGATGTTCACGTCCGGCTCGACCGGCACGCCCAAGGGCGTCGCCGTCACCCATGAGAACGTGGTCGGCCTCGCCCGCGACCGGGCGTGGCGCAGCGGCGCGCACGGCCGGGTCCTGCTGCACTCGCCGCACGCCTTCGACGCCTCGACGTACGAGCTGTGGGTGCCGCTGCTGTCCGGTGGCGCGGTCGTGGTCGCGCCGCCCGGCGAGCTGGACGCGCGGGCCGTCGAGGCCGCGGTCGCGGAGGCGGGGATCACCGGGCTGTGGGTGACCGCGGGGCTGTTCTCGGTGCTCGCCGAGGAGGCGCCGCAGTGCTTCCACGGGGTGCGGGAGGTGTGGACGGGCGGTGACGCGGTCTCCCCCGCGGCCGTCCGGCGGGTCCTGCGGGCGTGCCCGGAGACCGCGGTCGTCAACGGCTACGGGCCGACCGAGACGACCACGTTCGCGACCTGCCACCGGGTGGCGGACGCGGGCGTGCTGGGCACGGTGGTGCCCATCGGCGCCGCGATGGCGGGGATGCGCGCGGAGGTGCTCGGCCCCCGGCTGACGCCGGTGCCGCCGGGCGAGGTCGGCGAGCTCTACCTCGGCGGCTCGGGGCTGGCCCGCGGCTACTGGAACCGCCCCGGGCTCACTGCCGAGCGCTTCGTCGCCGACCCGCTGGGCGAGCCCGGCGCGCGCCTGTTCCGCACCGGCGACCTGGTGCGGTGCGGCGCCGACGGGGTCCTGGAGTTCGTGGGCCGCAGCGACGACCAGGTGAAGATCCGCGGGTTCCGGGTGGAGCCGGGCGAGGTGGAGGCCGTCCTCGCGGGGCACCCGGGGGTCGCCCAGGCCGCGGTCGTGGTCCGGGAGGACCGGCCGGGGCGGAAGCAGCTCGTCGGCTACGTCGTCCCGGCGGAGGAGACCGGGGACGAGGAGGCCGCGGACGCCGCGGACCGCGTCGGCGAGTGGCAGGAGATCTACGACTCGCTGTACAGCGACGTCGCGCGGGCCCGGTTCGGCGAGGACTTCTCCGGCTGGAACAGCAGTTACGACGGCGGGCCGATCCCGCTGGAGCAGATGCGGGAGTGGCGCGACGCCACGGTGGCCCGCATCCGGGAGCTGCGTCCCCGCCGGGTCCTGGAGATCGGTGTCGGCACCGGCCTGCTGATGTCCCGGCTGGCCCCGGACTGCGAGGCGTACTGGGGCACGGACCTCTCCGGGCAGGTCATCGAGGCGCTGAGCGGGCTGGTGCGGCAGGACCCCGGGCTCGCCGGGCGGGTCGAGCTGCGGGCCGGCGCCGCCGACGACGTCTCGGGCCTGCCCGTCGGCTTCTTCGACACGGTCGTCGTCAACTCCGTGACGCAGTACTTCCCCGACGCGCACTACCTCGCGGACGTCCTGGCCAAGGCCGTCGGACTGCTCGTCCCCGGCGGGTCGGTGTTCGTCGGCGACGTCCGCAACCTGCGGCTGCTGCGCTGCTTCCACACCGACGTCCGGCTCCGCGGGGACGGGCTGCCCGCGGACCCCGCCGCGGTCCGCGCGGCGGTCGAGCACGCCATGGTGCGCGAGAAGGAGCTGCTGGTCGACCCGGCGTTCTTCGCCGAACTGGCCGCCGCCCTGCCGGGTACGGTCGGCAGCGAGGTGCGGGTGAAGCGCGGCCGGTCCGTCAACGAGCTGACGCGCTACCGCTACGACGCGGTGCTGCGCAAGGCCCCCGCGGCGGAGGAACGGCAGCTGCCCGTACGGCTGTTGCCGTGGGGGCAGGACGTCTGCGAGCTCGACGCGCTCGCCGCCCTGCTGCGCGCGGAGCCGCCGTCCGGTGACATACGGCTGACCGGGGTGCCGGACGGCCGCCTCGCACCGGTGGCCAAGGCCGTACGGGCCATGGACGGGGCGGACGGCGAGGCCCGGGTGCGCGCCCTCGGCGGCCGGGACGACGTCGACACCGACGCGCTGGAGCAACTGCACCGGCTGGCGGACGAGCTGGGGCTGCGCGCCTCGGCGGTCTGGTCCGCCGGTGACGAGGGCACCCTCGACGTGGTGCTGACCCCGCGCGCCCCCGGCACCCCGGGCGGCGGCCCCGGGCCGTCGGGCGTGCCGCTGTCGTCCCTGGTCAACGCGCCCGCGGCCGCGCGGGACACCGGTGCGCTGGTCTCCTCGGTCCGCTCCTTCCTGCGCGAGCGGCTCCCCGAGTACCTGGTGCCCACCGCGACGGTGGTCCTGGACACCCTGCCGCTGACGCCGAACGGCAAGGTCGACCGGCGCGGGCTGCCGGAGCCCGGCACCGGCTCCGCCGAGGGCGGCCGGGCGCCGCGCGATCCGCTCGAAGAGCTGCTGTGCGGGCTGTTCGCCGACATCCTGGGGGTGTCCGGCGTCACCGTCGACGACAGCTTCTTCACGCTCGGCGGGCACTCGCTGTCCGCCACCCGGCTCAGCACCCGGCTGCGGTCCGTCCTCGGTCTGGAGGTCCCGGTGCGCAGCGTCTTCGAGACGCCGACCGTCGCCGGGCTCGCCGAGGCCGTGCGCCGGGCGTCGGCCGGGGACCGGCCGCCGCTGGAGCCGACGGTACGCCCCGAGGAGGTGCCGCTGTCGTTCGCCCAGCGGCGGCTGTGGTTCCTCGACCGCCTCCAGGGTCCGGGCTCCGCCTACAACGTGCCCCTGGTCCTCGAACTGGACGGCGAGCTGGACCGGCCCGCGCTGGAGGCGGCGCTGGCCGATCTGACGGCTCGTCACGAGAGCCTGCGCACGGTGTTCCCGGAGACGGCCGGGGTGCCGCGGCAGCTCGTCCTGGACGGCGCGGCCGCGCGGCCGCGGCTGGAGGTGACGGAGGTCGCGGCCGCGGAGCTGGACGCGGCGGTGGCCGCGGCGGTCCGCGAACCGTTCGACCTCGCGACCGAGATCCCCGTCCGGGCCCGGGTGTTCACGCCCGGCCCCGGCCGGTACGTCCTCGCGCTGACGGTGCATCATATCGCGTGCGACGGCTGGTCGCTGGCCCCGCTGTGGCGGGACCTCGCGACGTCCTACGCCGCCCGCCGCGCGGGCACCGCGCCCGACGGACCACCGCTGCCGGTGCAGTACGCCGACTACACGCTGTGGCAGCACCGGCTGCTGGGCGACGAGACCGACCCCGAGAGCCTGGCGGCACGTCAGATCGCTTACTGGACAGGCGTCTTGGACGGGCTGCCCGAGTGCGCCGAACTGCCCGTGGACCGGCCCCGGCCGCAGGTGGCCTCGCACCGGGGCGACACCCTGCACTTCACGGTCGACGCCGATCTCCACCGGCGGATCGTGGAGCTGGCCGGGCGTTGCGGCGCGAGCCCGTTCATGGTGGTGCACGCCGCACTCGTGACCCTGCTGACGAAGCTGGGCGCGGGCCCGGACATCGCGGTCGGCACCCCGGTCGCGGGCCGCACCGACCACGCGCTCGACGGCCTGGTCGGCTTCTTCGTCAACACGCTGGTGCTGCGCACGGACACCTCCGGCAACCCCGCGTTCCGCGATCTGCTCGCCCGGGTCCGGGAGACCGACCTGGCCGCGTACGCCCACCAGGACGTGCCCTTCGAGCGGCTCGTCGACGCCCTCGCTCCGGTGCGCGGCCTCGCCCACCACCCGCTGTTCCAGGTGCTGCTGGCCATGCAGAACGCCCCGCAGGGCGCCCCCGAACTGCCGGGTCTGAGCGTCGCGGAGCGATCCGTGTCCACCGGCGCGTGCCGGTTCGACCTGTCGCTGAGCCTGCGCGAGCGCCAGGGCGCGGACCAGCGGCCGCGGGGCATGGACGGGGTCGCCGAGTACAGCACCGACCTGTTCGACCGGAGCAGCGTCGAACGGCTCGTCCACCGGTTCCTGCGGCTCCTCGACACGGTCACCGCCGACCCCGGCAGGCGGCTCGGCTCGCTGGACGTACTGCTCCCCGACGAGCGCGAGCGGCTGCTGGAGCAGAGCGGCGACGGCACCCCCGGCGTGGCGCTCCGCCACCTCCCGGAGCTGTTCGAGGCGCAGGTACGGCGGACGCCCGACGCGACCGCGCTGATCCACGACGACGGCACGGGACCCGTCCGGACGCTGACCTTCCGGGAGTTGAACGTCCGGGCCAACAGGCTCGCCCGGTACCTGATCGGCTGCGGTGCCGGTCCGGAGCGGTTCGTGGCGATCGCCCTGCCGCGCACACCCGAGTCGGTCGTCGCCACGCTCGCCGTGCTGAAGGCGGGCGCCGCCTATCTGCCGCTGGACGCCGGCTACCCCGCCGCGCGCATCGCGTACATGGCGGAGGACGCCGGGCCGGCGATCCTGCTCACCGACTCCGGCACCTCGCTGCCCGTGCCGGAGTCGGCCGGGATGCGCACGGTCGTCCTGGACCGGGCCGAGACCCGGCGGGCCGTCGGCCTGTGCTGGGAGACGGACGTCACCGACAACGAGCGGCTGCGGCCGCTGACCTTCGACTCGCCCGCCTACGTCATCTACACCTCCGGGTCCACCGGCCGTCCCAAGGGCGTGGTCGTCACCCACGCCGGGGTCTCCGGGGTGGTCGAGGCGCAGCTGCGGCGGTTCGGGGTGACGGAGTCGAGCCGCATCCTGCAGTTCGCCTCGCACAGCTTCGACGGCGCGGTGTGGGAGCTGTGCGGCGGGCTGCTGACCGGGGCCGCGCTGGTGATGGCGCCCGCGGAGGTCACCGCGCCCGGCCCGGGGCTGGCCGCGCTCGTCGAGCGGCACCGGGTCACCCACGCGACGCTGCCCCCGGCCGCGCTGACGGTGATGGAGCCGGGCGAACTGCCGTCGCTGCGGTGGCTGATCACCTCGGGCGAGGCGCCGTCCGGCGAGACGGTCCGCCGCTGGTCGGCCGGGCGCCGGTTCATCAACGGCTACGGCCCGACCGAGACGACGGTGTGCGCGACGCTCAGCCCGCCGCTGTCCGGCGGCGGCACGCCCCCGATCGGCAGGCCCACCGTGGGCGCCCGCGCCTATGTGCTCGACCGCGACCTGTGCCTGGTGCCGCCGGGGGTGCCCGGCGAACTCCATGTGTCGGGCGCCGGGCTGGCCCGCGGCTATCTGCACCGGTCCGGGCTGACGGCGGAGCGGTTCGTGGCCGACCCGTTCGGCGCGCCGGGCGGCCGCATGTACCGGACCGGGGACATGGTCCGCTGGAACGCCGACGGCCAGCTGGAGTTCATCGGCCGGACCGACGGACAGATCAAGATCCGGGGCTTCCGGATCGAGCCGGGCGAGGTCGAGGCGGCGCTGGGCGGCCACCCGGGAGTGGGCCAGGCCGTCGTCGTCCCCCGGAAGGACAGCCGCGGCGGCACGTACCTCGCCGCGTACGCGGTGCCCGCCCCGGACGCGGCGGAGCGGCCGGACGGCCCGGAGCTGCGCTCCTACCTCGGCGGTCTGCTGCCCGGTCACCTGGTGCCGTCCGCGGTCGTGGTGCTGGACCGGCTGCCGGTGACGGCGACGGGCAAGGCGGACCGGTCCGCGCTCCCGGAGCCCGACTTCGGCGCGCTGTCCACGGGCCGGGCGCCGCGCAGCCCGCGCGAGCACATCCTGTGCGAGCTGTTCGCCGAGGTGCTGGGCGTGCCCGAGGTGACGATCGACGACGGCTTCTTCGACCTGGGCGGGCACTCGCTGCTGGTGACCCGGGTGATCAGCGGGGTGCGCCGCCGCCTCGGGGTGGAGCTGCCGGTCCGTACCCTCTTCGAACGGCAGTCGGTGGCGGCGCTGTTGGAGGCCGTCGACGGCCCGGCGGCACCGGGCGGCGGGCCGCGGGAAACCGTACGTCCCGACCTCGCCGCGGAGGCCGTACTGGACCCGGCGGTCTGCGCGGGCCCGCCGGTGGCGAGCACGCGCACGGCCGGGCGGGAGAACGTCCTGCTGACCGGCGCGACCGGCTTCCTCGGCGCGTTCCTGCTCCGCGAGCTCCTGGAGCGCACGAGCGCCGACGTCCACTGCCTGGTCCGCGCCGCCGACGCCGCGCAGGCGGAGCTCCGGCTCCGGCGGAACATGGCGGCGTACGGGCTGTGGAACGAGTTCTCCCGCAGCCGGGTGATCGCCGTCCCCGGCGATCTGGAGAAGCCGCTGCTCGGGCTGGCCCCCGAGCGGTTCGACGCGCTGGCGGGCCTGGTCGACGCGATCTACCACAACGGCGCCCGGGTCAGCGCGGTCGACCCGTACGCCCGGCTGCGGGCCGCCAATGTGTCGGGCACCCAGGAGGTGCTGCGGCTCGCGGCCCGGTCGGGCCCGGTGCCGGTGCACTACGTCTCGACGGCCGCCGTGTCGGTGGGGACGGACGAGCACCTCGACCCGGTGCCCGAGTCCCACCGGGTGCGGCCCGAAGCGGTCATGCCGGGCGGCTACACGGAGAGCAAGTGGGTGGCCGAACAGCTCGTCCGGGAGGCGGGCCGCCGCGGCGTCCCGGTGAGCGTGTACCGGTGCGGGCGGATCAGCGGGGACACCGTGAGCGGCGCGGGCTCCGACCGGGACGTGTTCTGGCAGCTCGTGCGCGCCATGCTCGTCATCGGCGCCGCGCCCCGCCCGGCGGCCGGAGGGCCCGCGCCGGTGGTCGACCTGATCCCCGCCGACTGGACCGCGGCCGCCGTGGTCCACCTCTCCCGCGCCGGGGGCGGCGAGGGCCTCGCGCACCACCTCACCTGCCCCTCCCCCGTCGCCTTCGACACCGTCCTCGGACACCTGCGGTCGTACGGGTACCGGCTGGACACCCTGGACCTCGACGAGTGGACCCGCACGCTCCGGCGGCGGGCCGACGCGGCGGCGGACGGGGACCCGGCGGCGGGCACCCGGCTGCTGGACGCGGCCGTGCTCCTCACCGACACGCTGCCCGCCCTGGCCCGCGTGGGCGGACTCCGCCTCGACCGGACCAACACCCTCGCGGGCCTGGCCGGTTCGGGCCTCGACTTCCCGTCGCTGGACGGCGAGCTGATCCGGCGTTACGCCGACCACTTCGTCGCGTCCGGCTTCTTCCCGCCGCCCGCCGGCGTCTGAACGGCGCGCCTCGTACGCGCCTCGTACGAGAACACCTTCACGCACCCCGTCCACGAAAGGTACGCACCGTGAACAACCCCTGGGACGACACCGAGGGCACCTTCCTCGTGCTGGTCAACGACGAGGGACAGCACTCCTTATGGCCGTCCTTCACCACCGTCCCCGCCGGGTGGACCGCCGTCCGCGGCCCCGCCACCCGTGACGAGTGCCTCGCCTACATCGAGGAGAACTGGACCGACATGCGGCCCAAGAGCCTCGTCGAACACCACGACCGGCTCGCGGAGGTTCGGTCGGCATGAGCGATCACATGAGCGAGCACACGAACGAGCAACAATCGCCCCGCAGCTACCCGTTCAACGAAGCGGTCGCCCTCGACGTCGACCCGCTGTACGCGAAGCTGCGCGCCGAGGAGCCCGTCGTACGGGTCAGCTGCCCTTTCGGCGAAGACGCCTGGCTGGTCACCAGGCACGCGGACATGAAGACGATCCTCGCGGACCCCCGGTTCAGCCGGGCGGTGGCCGCCGAGCACGACGAGTCGCGGCTCACCCCGCTGCCCATCCACACCAGCATCCTGGGCATGGACTCCCCCGACCACACCCGGCTGCGCAGGCTGCTGGCCAAGGTCTTCACCATGCGCCGGGTCGAGCTGCTGCGGCCGCGCATCGAGCAGGAGGCCCACCGGCTGATCGACGGCCTGGTCGCGGCGGGCCCACCGGGCGATCTGATGGAGGGCTTCGCGGTGCCGTTCGCGGGCACCGTGGTCTGCGATCTGCTCGGCGTCCCCTTCGAGGACCGGGAGCAGTTCCGCGGCTGGCTGGACGCCTTCTCCGCCACCACGGTGATGACGGAGGAGGAGGTCGAGGCCGACACCGAGCGGCTGCACGGCTATATCGCCAAGCTGATGGTGACCCGCCGGGCGGAGCCGCAGGACGACCTGATCAGCGCGATGGTCAAGGCGAGCGACGAGGAGGAGAAGCTCTCCGAGAAGGAACTCGTGGAGCTGGCCAGCGTCCTGCTGATCGCCGGGCACGAGACCGTCTCCTCGCAGCTGATCGACTCCCTGCACGTGCTCCTCACGCACCCGGACCAGCTGGCGCTGCTGAAGAGCGACCCGGAACTGATGCCCGGCACGGTCGAGGAACTGCTGCGCTACGTGCCGCTCATTTCCCATGTCACGTTCGCGCGTTACGCGACGGAGGACGTCGAGCTGAGCGGCACGCTGGTGCGCGCGGGCGAATCCGTGCTGCCCGCGATTCCGTCCGCCAACCGCGATGAATCGGTCTTCGAGAACGCGGACCGGTTCGACCTTCTGCGGGAGCACAATCCGCATCTGGGATTCGGTTACGGAATCCACCGCTGCCTCGGCGCCCCGCTGGCCCGGCTGGAATTGACGGTGGCACTGGATTCGCTGCTGAACCGGCTGCCCCGCATGCGCTGCGCGGTTCCCGTGGAGGAGCTGGAATGGAAGGACGGCATGCAGGTGCGCAGTCTGCTGGAGCTGCCCGTCGTCTGGTGACGCCCCGGTGAACGAAGGGGGCCTCCTCGCCGGCGCGAGGAGGCCCCCTCCGGATTCTGATACTTCGTCAGGCGAGCCGCCAGTCCGGGGCGGTGGGGCTGCTGTCCCGGGTGGCGGCGGGGTCCCGGCTCACCACGGGGTCGAGCGCCGCGTCGATCGCGGCCAGCACATCGGCCTCCAGCCGGACCCCGGCGGCCTTGGCGTTGTCGGTGATCTGCTCGGGGCGCGAGGCGCCGAGCACGGCGGCCGCCACGTTGGGGTGCTGGAGCACCCAGGCCAGGGAGAGCTGGGCGACCGTCAGCCCGAGGTCGGCGGCGACGGGCCGCAACTGCTGGACGCGGCCGAGGACATCGTCCGTCAGCCAGTTCGCCAGCACCGGCGAGCCGTCGTTGGAGTCCGTCGCCCGGGACTCCGCGGGCCACTGCTGCCCCGGCAGGTACTTGCCGGTCAGCACGCCCTGGGCCAGCGGCGACCAGACGAGCTGGCCGACGCCGAGCTCCTCGCAGACGGGCATCACCTCGGCCTCGGGCACCCGCCACAGCGCCGAGTACTGCGGCTGGCTGGAGATCAGCGAGATCCTCAGCTCCCGGGCGAGGGCGTGGCCGCGCCTGATCTGCTCGGCGGTCCACTCGGACACCCCGATGTAGTGCGCCTTGCCCGCGTGGACCACGTCGGCGAACGCCTCCATGGTCTCCTCCAGCGGCGTGGAGGGGTCGAAGCGGTGCGCCTGGTAGACGTCCACGTGGTCCGTGCCCAGCCGGCGCAGGGAGTTGTCGATGGACTCGTGGATGTGCTTGCGCGAGAGGCCGAGGTCGTTGCGGCCGGGGCCGGTGGGCGCGAAGACCTTGGTGAGGATCTCCAGCCCTTCCCTGCGCTCGCCTTTCAGCGCCCGCCCGAGGGATTCCTCGGCGCGGGTGTCCGCATAGACGTCCGCGGTGTCGAAGGTGGTGATTCCGGCGTCGAGCGCGGCCCGCACACAGGCGAGTTCCGTCTCCTCACTTCTCGAAGAACTCCGGGTGAGCCAGTTGCCATAAGCGACCCGGCTGACTATCAATCCGCTGCGTCCCAGGTGACGGAAATCCATGTGCTCAGATTAATCACCGGACTTGGGGCCGTCCGGCGGATGCGGAATTCAGTTCTGATGCGGTGTTCCGGCACCGGGCAGCAGCGTCCCGGGCTCGGCGTCGGCGACCTCGACGGCCTCGGTCTTGGGGCTGCGCCGCTGCCGCTTGGCGACCCAGTGGGCGAGCCACGACAGGAGCATGCACATCCCGATGTAGATCGGCGAGATGATCATGACGACGGGGATGAACGGCAGCCCGTAGTCGAGATTGCTGGCGATCAGCTTGCCCGCGTGCAGGAACTCCTCGTAGGTGATGAGGAAGCCCAGCGAGGTGTCCTTGAGGGCGACGACGAGCTGGCTGATGATCGTGGGCAGCATCGCCCGGAGCGCCTGCGGCACCAGGACGTAGCCCATCACCTGGGTCTTGCGCATGCCCAGGGAGTACGCCGCCTCCCCCTGGCCGCGCTCGACGGAGTTCACGCCCGTGCGGAAGACCTCCGCGAGCACCGAGCCGTTGTAGAGGGTCAGGCCGGTGACGAGGGCGGGCAGCGGCTGCACCTTGAGGGCCACGAACACGAAGAAGATCATGACCAGTACGGGCATGGCCCGGAAGAACTCCACGAGCAGGGTGGCGACCCAGCGCACCGGCCGGTGCGCGGACAGCCGGGCCGTGGCGAGCACCCCGCCGAGCGCGACGGAGAGCACCGCGGCGTACGCGAACGCCTTGAGCGTGTTGCCGAGGCCGCGCAGCAGCAGTTCCTGGATGCCCTTGTAGGTGAAGGGGTCCCACTTCTGCGCCGTGAACTGGTGGGTGTCGAAGAGGAGATAGACGATCCAGGCGACGATGGCGAGGATCGCGGCGGTCGCGGCGAGGCCGTAGACCAGGTGTCTGCGCCGGGCGAGCGGACCGGGGACGTCGTAGAGCGCGGTCGTGGTCATCGGGCGACTCCCCAGCGCTTCTCCAGCACGTTGAAGACCGCGCTGATGGACAGGGTCACGATCAGATAGCCGACGGCGATCCAGACGAAGGACCAGATGATGCTGTAGCCCAGCTCGTTGAGGGTCTTGTAGGTGCCGAGCAGCTCGGTGACGCTGAACGACCCGGCGATGGCCGAGTTCTTGGCGAGCGCGATCAGCGTCGAGCCGACCGGCGGGATGACGGAGCGGAACGCCTGCGGCAGCACGACGGAGCCGAGCGTCTGCCCGAAGGTCATGCCGAGGCTGCGGGCCGCCTCCCCCTGCCCGGTCGGCACCGTGTTGATCCCGGAGCGCACGGCCTCGCAGATGAACGCCGAGGTGTAGCAGCCGAGGGCGAGGACGGCGAAGAGCTGGAAGGGCAGGACGACGCCGAACCGCGGCAGTCCGAGCAGCACGGCGAAGAACAGCAGGGTGAGCGGGGTGTTGCGCAGCACCGCCACCCACACCGCGCCGAAGACCCGCAGCGAGCCGACGGGCGCGACGCGGAAGGAGGCCATCACGAAGCCCAGGACGAGGGCCAGGACGGAGGCGTAGACGGTGAGTTCGACGGTGCCGAGCAGTCCCTTGCCGTAGAGGGACCAGTTGTCGGTCAGGACGTTCATGACGTGCTCCCGTAGCGGTCGACGGCCGGGGGCCGCGGGGCGGGCACCCCGGAGAGACCGAGGGTCGCGTCGTACGCCTTCTTCCAGTCGCCGTTCTTCTCGTGCTCCTCGATGGCGTCGTCGAGGGCGAACCGCAGGGCGTTGTCGCCGCGGGGCACGCCGATGCCGTAGGGCTCCTTGGAGAAGGGCTTCCCGGCGATCCTCAGCTCGTCGGGGGCCTTCGCGGCGAAGCCCATGAGGATGGTGTCGTCGGTGGTGACGGCGTCCACCTGGAGGCTGAGGAGGTTGTCGACGCAGATCGAGTAGGTGTCGTAGGCGACGGCGATCGCCTTGGGGTAGTCCCGCTGGATGCGCTGGAGCGGGGTGGAGCCGGCGGCGGAGCAGACCTTCTTGCCCGCCAGGTCCTGCGGCCCCTCGATGCCCTTCTCGTCCTTCCGCACGAGCAGCGACTGCCCGGCGATGTAGTACGGCCCGGCGAAGCCGACCTGTCTCTTGCGGAGGTCGTTGATGGTGTAGGTGCCGACGTAGTAGTCGATCTGGCCGTTCTGGAGAGCGGTCTCGCGGTTGGCCGAGGCGATGGTGCGGAAGCGGACGGTCTTCGGGTCGAAGCCGAGGGAGGCGGACATCATCCGGGCGATCTCGATGTCGTAGCCGGAGTAGACACCGGTCGCGGGGTCCTTCTCGCCGAGGTAGGGCTGGTCCTCCTTGGCGCCGACGACGAGGTGGCCGCGGTTCTTCGCGGCCCGCCAGGTCGGGGAGTCGGGCAGCTGGAAGCCCGTGTCGACGTGGTAGACGGGGAGCTGGTCGGCCTTGGGGCCCTTGACGGGCGGGCTGCCCTCCTTGCCGCAGGCGGCGGCGAGCAGGGCGAGCGCGGCGAGGGCCAGGGCCGCGGCCGTACGACGGAGGCGGGGCCGGGGGCGGGGGCGGGGCATCGAGGTCACCGGTCCCTCCCTCAGTGCTTGAGGATCTTGGAGAGGAAGTCCTTGGCCCGCTCGCTCTCGGGTGCGGTGAAGAACTCCTCCGGGCTGCGGTCCTCGACGATCCTGCCGTCCGCCATGAAGACCACGCGGTTGGCGGCCGAGCGGGCGAAGCCCATCTCGTGGGTGACGACGACCATGGTCATGCCGTCCCGCGCGAGCTGCTGCATCACCTCCAGCACCTCATTGATCATCTCCGGGTCGAGGGCGGAGGTCGGCTCGTCGAAGAGGAGCGCCTTGGGGTCCATGGCGAGCGCGCGGGCGATCGCCACCCGCTGCTGCTGGCCGCCGGACAGCTGGGCGGGGTACTTGTCGGCGTGGGCCAGCAGGCCGACGCGCTCCAGCAGTTCGCGGGAGCGCTTGTCGGCCTCCTCCTTGCCGCGCTTGCGGACCTTGAGCTGGGCGAGGGAGACATTGGCGAGCACGGTCTTGTGCGCGAAGAGGTTGAAGGACTGGAAGACCATGCCGACCTCGGCGCGCAGCCGGGCGAGTTCCCTGCCCTCCTCGGGGAGGGGATGGCCGTCGAGGGTGATCGTGCCCGACTCGACGGGTTCGAGGCGGTTGATGGTCCGGCAGAGGGTGGACTTCCCGGAGCCGGACGGGCCGATGACCACGACCACCTCACCGCGGCCGACGGTGAGATCGATGTCCTTGAGGACATGCAGCTTTCCGTAGTGCTTATTGACGTTCCGCAGTTCGATCAGAGGATCGACGGCCATACCCAGCCCTCTCGCTGTCCCGCGGTGGACACACGCTATCGGCGCACATTACCGCCCTTGCGAGCGGTTTGCCGGAATAGCGCCGCATGTGCGCGTTTCACCCGAAGCTGCGCCCCGGCGCGGCCGGGCGGCCCGGCGTCATGGCCTAGGTACGCAGACCGGCCTGGGTACCTAGCCTGTACAGCGTCGGAGGGCATCAGGGGGAAGGAGCCGACGGTGGGCGACAGCAGGCCCGTCTACCAGCGCATCGCGGACGATCTGCGCCGCCGCATCGACGAGGGCGGGCTCGCCGTGGGGGACCGCATCCCCTCGCGGTCCGAGCTGAAGCGCGCGTACGCGGCCAGCGACCAGACCGTGGACCGCGCGGTGCGCGTACTGAAGGCCGCGGGGTACGCGGAGGGCCAGTTCGGGCGGGGCGTCTTCGTCACCGACCGCGTGCCGCTGGGCAGTCTGCTGCGCTCGACCGGCGCGGTCGACTCCCCGTTCGCCGCCCGGATGACGGCCAGGGACACCGCGCTGACCTGGGAGGCGTCGTCCAGTGAGGCGGCCGCCTCCGAGCGGGTCGCCGAGCGGCTGCGGATCGGGCCGGGCGACCGGGTGCTGTGCACCCAGTACGAGTACCTGGCGAACCGGCACCCCGTGCAGCTCGCCACCAGCTGGGAGCCCCTCGCCATCACCGAGGGCACCGACGTGGTGCTGCCCGAGCGCGGGCCGTACGCCCGCCGCGGGGTGCGCGGCCGGCTGGCGGCCATCGGCATCCGGGTCGTCCGGGCGCAGGAGCTGGTGGGTTCGCGGCCCGCGACGACCCCGGAGGCGGAGGCGCTCGGCTGTGCGGCGGGGCAGTGCGTCACGGTCATCGAGCGCACCCACTTCGACGGGGACGGCCGGGCGGTGGAGACCTCCGACATCGTGGTCCGCGCCGACCGCTGGCGGCTGGAGTACGACATCCCGTTCGTCACCTGAAGCCCCTTGGCGGGGCCGTCAGTTCTCGGCGAGCTCCGCGTACAGCTGGGACAGCTCGGGCGCGCCGTCGGCCGCCCAGCCCTGGCCCGCCTCGACCACGTCGATGTCCCGCCCGTTGGCGAGCCTGACCACCGGCTGGCCGTCGGGCCGGATCCACCAGCCCGCGCCCTCGACCGTGCGGACGACGACCGTGCCCAGGTACAGCCCCGCGTCGTTGCCCAGCCAGGGCAGCAGCTCCGGGTCCTCGCGCCAGCGCGGCTGGAGCTGGTCCAGCGCCTCCAGGGACATCGGCGAGTCGTCGAGCTCGGCCCCGGCCGACTGCGCGTGCGCGCGCAGCAGTTCGCACTCCGACAGCAGTTCGGCGAGGCCCTCCGGGTCCCTGTCGACCGCGTCCGCCAGGGCCACGCCGTGCGCCGGGGCGTGGCGCTTGCGCCAACTGTCCAAGAAGGGAATGTTCATACCGGCAAGGATCGCACTCGTACGGATGGCCCCACCACAGGCGCGCGGTCACCCGACGTGGCCGGTTGGCCTCCTTGACGTCCCCCAGGTGTCTCCTTAGCTTCATCCCGCCACATTCAGAGCGGGGAACGCTGGGAGGCATGAGACACATGCTCCGGACATCGAGGCTCGGCGGGGAACGGCACAGACGGTGGACGGCCGCCGGGGCCGTGGTGGTGGGGGCGGTCTGCGCGATCGCCGTCGCACCCGTCCCGGCGGGCGCCGTCACCGCGCAACGCGACAGAGAGCCGCTCCCCTTGGAGCGGCTCTTCGACAACACGGCGGTCGGCGAGAATGCCCGGCCGGGCGACGCGGACTTCGACGGAGCGGGCGACGCGCTCTCCCCGCAGGACCTCAGGGCCGCGGGCTGGACACCGGGACGCACCCTCACGATCGACCGCTCCCCGCTGCGCTGGCCCGGCTCCACCGCGGGCAGGCCGGACAACGTACGGGCCGCGGGCCAGGCCGTGCGGCTGAGCGGCCGGGGCGAGGCGCTGTCCTTCCTCGTCGCGGGCAGCACGTCCGACGGGCCCGGCGGGGACGTCACCGGGACCGGGACCGTCCGCTACCGCGACGGTTCACGGAGCGGCTACCGGCTGACCGCGCCCGACTGGCGGAGCGGCCCGCTGACGACGAAGGCCGTCGGACTCCCCCACCTCGTCACGCCGGACGGGCCCAGGGCGGAGACCACCCGGCTGTACGCGGTGACGGTCCCGGTCGTGCGCGGCCGGGAGATCGCGTCGGTGGTGCTGCCGGAACGGCCGGGGCCGGACAGCGACCTGCACGTCTTCTCGATGGCCTTGCGGGGTCCCACGAACGGGTGGACCGGAAGCTGGGCGGCTTCACCTTCGGGTTACGCGGCGTTGGGGCCGTGGACCGACCGGACACTGCGGCTGGTCGTGCACGGCAGCGCGGGCGGACCGCGCACCAGGATCCGGCTGGAGAACACCTTCGCACCGCGCCCGGTCCGGATCGGGCACGCCACCGTGGCGCTCCGGGGCCGCGGCGCGGCGGCGGCCGGACGCCCCCGGGAGCTGACCTTCGACGGCCGGGCCGGCGCGGAAGTCCCGGCGGGTGCCCAGCAGTTCAGCGATCCGCTGGGGTTCCGGGTGCCGGAGGGCGCCGACCTGCTGGTGAGCCTCCACCTGCCGGGCACGGTGCGGGCCCTGCCGGTGCACAGCTACACCAACCAGGTGTCGTACATGACGGGCGACGGCGCCGGTGACCGCACGGGCGACGGCGGGGACGGCGCGTTCACCGGGAAGCTCGACTCCTGGCCGCTGCTGACCGGGGTGGACGTCGGTGACGGCGCCGGGTCCGTGGTGGCGCTCGGCGACTCCATCACCGACGGCGAGCGGTCGACGCCGGGCGCCAACGGGCGCTGGCCGGACCTGCTGGGGCGGCGGCTGCGCGGACAGCACGCGGTGCCCAGGTTCGGGATCCTGAACGAGGGGATCTCCGGGAACCGCGTGGTGACCGACCGCTACCCGGGCGACAACACGAGCACGATCCTGAGCGGGGTCAGCGCGGGCCACCGGCTGGAACGCGACGTCCTGGCGCAGACGTCGGCCCGCACGGTCATCGTCTTCGAAGGGGTCAACGACATCCGGGCGGGCACGACGGCACAGCAGGTGATCCCCGCGCTGCGGGCGATGGCGGCGCGGGCGCACGAGCGGGGCATGCGGTTCGTGGCCGCGACCATCGCGCCCTGCGGCGGCTTCTACGACTGCACCGCGGACGCGGAGGCGCAGCGCGTCGCCATCAACCGGCACATCCGGGCCAACGGCGGCGCCTACGACGCGGTGCTCGACTTCGACGCCGCGATCCGCGACCCCCGGCAGCCGGACCGGATGCTGCCCGCCTTCGACGGCGGCGACCACCTGCACCCCAATGACGCGGGGATGCGGGCCTTCACCGACTCGGTCGACCTGCGCAAGCTGATCTGACCTGGCCGACGGCGGCGAGGGCAGGGGCGGGGACGGGGACGGGGACGGGGACGGGGACGCCGCGGGCTAGACGTCCAGGTCGACGACGACCGGGGCGTGGTCCGAGGCGCCCTTGCCCTTGCGCTCCTCACGGTCCACATAGGCGTCCTTGAACGCCTTGCCGAAGGGGGCGTTGCCGTAGACGAGGTCGATGCGCATGCCCTTGTTCTTGGGGAAGCAGAGCTGGCGGTAGTCCCAGTACGTGTACGGGCGGTCGTACTTCAGCGGGCGGGGCACGACGTCGGACAGGCCGGCGTCGCGCAGCGCGGCGAGGGCGGCGCGCTCGGCGGGGGTGACGTGCGTGGCGCCCTCGAAGACCGCCGGGTCGTAGACGTCCTCGTCGGTCGGCGCGATGTTGAAGTCGCCGAGCACGGCGAACGGCCGCTCCCCCGCGGCGTCCGCGGCGACGGCGTCGCGCAGCGCCTCCAGCCAGCGCAGCTTGTAGGCGTAGTGGTCGTGGCCCACCTCGCGGCCGTTGGGCACATAGACCGACCAGAGGCGCACTCCCCCACAGGTCGCGGAGATCGCGCGGGGCTCCTGCGCCCCCTCGTACTCCGGGCCGCCGGGCAGCCCGGAGACCACGTCGTCGAGGCCGACGCGGGAGACCAGGGCCACGCCGTTCCACCGGCCGGTGGCGTTGACGGCCGCCTCGTAGCCGAGCTCGCGGAGCTCGGCGAACGGGAAGGCGTCCTCCGCGCACTTCGTCTCCTGTATGCACAGCACGTCCGTGCCGGTGCTCTCCAGCCAGGCCAGCAGCCGCGGGAGACGGGCGGTGATCGAGTTCACGTTCCAGGTGGCGATGCGCATGGGCCAACCCTAACGGCCGGGTGTGACAGTGTCAGAGCGTGACGGCCTCGCCGGGCGCGAGCCTGGTGTGGTCGGTGCCCACGCCGGGCCCGTCGGGGCCGAGCATCCGGTCGTAGACGGGCCGGGCCAGGTCGGTGAGCAGCGCGTCGTGGATGTCGATGGCGCGCCGCGGGTTGACCTCCCGCAGATAGTCGATGACCTCGGAGACCTTGTTCCAGGGGGCCATGACCGGCACCATCAGGGTCTCGACCGGCACCCCCGGCACGGTGAGCGCGTCCCCGGGGTGGAAGACCGAACCGTCCACGAGATAGCCCACGTTGGTGATGCGCGCGATGTCCGGGTGGATCACGGCGTGCAGTTGCCCGTGCACCTGCACGTCGAAGCCGGCCGCGGTGAAGGTGTCGCCCTCGCCGACGGTGTGCACCCGGCCGGGGAAGGCCGCCGACACCTGCTCGGCGACGCTGCGGAGGGTCCACAGCTCGGCGGCCGGGTTGGCGTCGAGGGCGGCCCGCAGCCGGTCCTCGTGGAAGTGGTCGGGGTGCTCGTGGGTGACGAGGACCGCGTCCGCGCCGACGGCCGCGTCCTCCTCGCTGAAGGCGCCCGGGTCGATGACGAGCGTGCGGCCGTCCTTCTCCAGCCGGACGCACGCGTGGCTCTTCTTGGTCAGCTTCATGATCCCCATACTGCTACGCCATACCGCTGCGCGGCGCTACGGCTGGGGAGCCGACTCCTCGGCGATGACGCGCCGCGCCACCACGAACGCGGCGTCCGCCGCGGGGAGGCCGCAGTAGACGGCGGTGTGCAGGAGCGTCTCCTCGATCTCGCCGGGGGTGACGCCGCCGCGCAGGGCCGCGCGGGTGTGCACGGCGAGCTGATCGAGGTGGCCGCCGGCCGTGAGGGCGGTGAGGGTGAGAAGCGAACGCGTCTGTCGGTCGAGGCCGGGCCGGTCCCAGACCCCACCCCAGGCGAAGCGGGTGACGAACTCGTCGTAGCCGGCACCGAAGCCGTCCCCGCCGGCCTCCGCACCGTCCGTATATCCGTCCCCGAGCACCTCGCGCCGCACCAGCACACCACGCTCGTACGGGTCCGCCCCGGGCTCCGGCCCGAGGGCGGGCGGGGGGCCGAAGCCTTGTGCTTGCGCGGGCATCGGGGAGGTGGGTACGGCGGCGGTCGGCTGCGCGGCGAATCCCGGCGGGTTGGAGGCGGTGGCGGCCTGCGCGGCCGGGGACGGGGACGTCGGGTCGGCCGGCACGGCGGCGGACGGCTGAGGAGCCGGGACGTACGGCCCGAATGCCGGGCCGGGTGTGGCCGCTGACCCGGGTATGTGACCGGAAGGCTGCTCCGGCCCAAACGCCCGCGCCGGACCCTGGCCGAATGTCTGGCCCTGCGTCTGGCCCTGCGTCTGGCCCGTGGCCTGCGCATGCCCCGGCGTCGCGCTCGCGACCCCACCCGGCACGGGCCCGGGGAACGACAGGCCCGGCCCCTGGCCGGAAGGCCGCCCGTACCCCGGGATCTCGCCCGGCACGGATGCCGAAGGCAGGTCCGGTCCTCGGCCGGAGGACTGGCCGTGCGACGAACCGGAAGGCGTCACGTGGCCCGGACCCTCGCCCTGCACAGGACCCGAGGACGAATCCGGCCCTTGGCCGGAAGGCGGGATGTGCCCCGGAGCCTCGCCGGGTACCGGCCCTTGGCCGGAAACGTGCGTATGGCCCGGGGCTCCGGGCGCGGCAGACGGACCCGGTCCCTGGCCGGAAGGCCGGAGGCGTCCCGGTGCCGGGCCGGAGGCCACCGGGCGCCAGGTGGCCGTGAAGTGGCGCATCAGGAGATCCGTGACGGCCGCGGGCTGTTCGACCGGGGCGAGGTGCGAGGCTCCGGGGACGACGGCGAGCCGCGCGTCGTGGATGCCCGCGACCAGGACCCGGGCGTCGGCGGGCGGCGCCACCTGGTCCTCGGCGCCGACGAGCACCAGCGCGGGCACGCCGATCCGGCTCAGCCCGTCCCGGACGTCGAAGGCGGCGAGGGCGTCGCACGCGGCGACGTAACAGCCGGGGTCGGTGGTGGCGACCATCTGCACCGCCCAGTCCACGATGGCGGGCTGGGCCGCCGCGAAGCCGGGGGTGAACCAGCGCTCGGGCGCCGAGCGGGCGATCGGGTCCATGCCGCTGGTGCGGACCGTGTTCCCGCGCTGCCGCCAGGAGTCGGGCGTGCCGAACCGGGCGGAGGCGGCGATCAGGGCCAGCGAGGCGAGCCGGTGCGAGTGGCGCAGGGCGAGATCGGCGCCCATCGCGCCGCCGATGGAGCAGCCCGCGTAGCCGAAGCGGTCGACGCCGAGGGCGTCGAGGGTGGCGAGAAGCCGGTCGGTGAGGTCACCGACGGCGGGCGCGGGCTCGGCGGGCGCGCCGCCGTGGCCGGGCAGGTCGAAGCGGAGAACGCGCCAGTGACGGGCCAGCTCCGGTGCCTGCCGGTCCCACATATGCCATGTGGCGCCCAGCGCGGGCCCCAGGACCAGGACGGGGGCGTCCTCTGGCCCGTCAGAGCGGTATTGGAGGGTGTTCGCCGGTGTCTCACTCACCTGCCAGACCCTCTCATCTCTCACGGGCTGCCCCATAACGGGGTTCATGACTGTGCGGATCCGGTGCAAGGCGGCGTTCGCCTGCCGGTCGCCGCCACGGTTGAGGCGACGGTACTGCCGACTGCCCGAGGAACACTCGACGGGACCGACCCCGCGCGGCGCACTCCCGCATCCCCAGCACCGTTCGAGCCGGGCAGCGCCCGCGCCGGACTCCGCGTGCCGTCGTGGACCACTGCGTGCCGGGGCCCAGCACCAAGCCCGTTCACCGATGGCGCGCCGAAGACACTGTTCACCCGCCTCGGCAGAGGCCCGGCCATTTCTCATCACTCACGAGGAGGATCGTCAGTAGGATTGGTGGCATGAGTGAGCCTACCGGCAAGTACTCGATCACCATGCCGCGCGACATCGCGGAGGCAGCCCGGACCCGCAGCGGCCCGTCCGGCCTGTCCGCGTACGTGACTGCCGCCGTCGCCCGCCAGATCGAACGCGACAATCTCAACGAACTCATCACCGTCGCCGAGGCCGACCACGGTCCCATCACCGACGACGAGGTCCAGGCACTGCGTGACCAGCTCCACCGGGCCCGGCAGGAACAGGCGCACGGCGGGGTGGACGCCGCGTGAACCGCTCGCCCGCCGCCCCCGGCGGCACCCTCGTCCTCGACAGCGAGGGACTGGCAAAGGCTGTCCTGCGCGACCGCACGGTCACCGCATGGCTCGCCCTCGCCCGCGCCGACGATCTCCGTGTCATCACCTCCGCGGCCACCCTCGTCGAGGTGGTCCACCCCCGCATCAACCGGCCGGCCCTGGAGTGGACCTTGTCCCGCCTCGTCGTCGAACCGGTCACCGAACCGATCGCCCGCCATGCTGCCGTGCTCCTGGCCGATGCCGGACTGCACGGGCACAAGTACGCCATCGACGCCATGCTCGGCGCCACCGCCCTCGCCGCTCCCGGCCCTGTCACGGCCCTCACCTCCGACCCCGAGGACCTCACCGCCCTGTGCGGCGCACGCGTCACCGTCATCAAGGTCTGAGCCGGACCGCCGTGACGCGTGCCCGGTCACACGAACAGCGCACGCTCACCCTGTGACAACCTTCAGGGCCGGGGGTAGCCGACCGTGCACAGTGCTGCCAGGGCCTGGTCGGGCGGTGCGGTGGAGATGAGGACGGTGGGCACGATGCGCCGCAGGCCCAGCTTCGCGAGGCGCCCTACTACGGCGACAAGCTCGTCCACGAAGCGCTGGGCACGAAGTGGCGCCGCTACCACGACGGCCATTGCGGGTGCGGGCTGAACCGGGTGACGTCGTCCGGCGGGGCGGCGGCCGTTGCCCGGCTCAGCCGAGGTCGCTGGAGTACCAGTTCCAGCTGATCGAATTGTCGTTGTCCCAGACCTTCACCGGCCGGGAGACCGCGTCGTCACGACCGGCAAAGGTGTGCAGCGCGACCTTGTTCTTCCCCTCGTCCTGACCCCTGTTGTAGAGGATGCCCAGGTCGGTCTTGCCGTCGCCGTTGAAGTCCCCGGCCACCAGCTTGCTGCGGTCGGCGTTCCAGCTGCCGGTCGTGGTGTCGTTGTTGTCCCAGGCGCGCTTGGGGGCGTTGATGCCGTCCGCGCGGCCGTAACCGATGTGGAAGGCGGTGTGGAAGTTGCCGGTGCCGTCCTTGCCCTCGTCGTAGAGGATGCCCAGATCGGCCTTGCCGTCACCGTTGAAGTCACCCGCGACCGGCTTGCTGCGCTCCCAGTTCCAACTGCCGGTGGTGCGGTCGTTGTTGTCCCAGGCGCGCTTGGGGGCGTTGATGCCGTCGGCCCGGCCGTAGGCGATGTGGAAGGCGGTGCGGTAGTTGCCGGTGCCGTCCTTGCCCTCGTCGTAGAGGATGCCCAGATCGGCCTTGCCGTCACCGTTGAAGTCACCCGCGACCGGCTTGCTGCGCTCCCAGTTCCAACTGCCGGTGGTGCGGTCGTCGTTGTCCCACACCCGCTTCGGCTCCTGGACCCCGTTGGCGGCCGTGGCGTAGGCGATGTGGAAGGCGGTGCGGAAGTCGCCGGTGTTGTCCTTGCCCTCGTTGTAGAGGATGCCGACGTCCGCCTTGCCGTCGCCGTTGAAGTCACCCGCGACCGGCTTGGACCGCTTCCAGTCCCAGGACTGGCTGCTCCGCCACTGCTTCACCGGCTTGTCGAAGCCGGACCCGTTGCTGGTGAAGGTCCACAGGGCGGTGCGGTTGTTCTTGGTGTCGTCCTGGCCCTCGTTGTAGAGGACGCCGATGTCCGCCTTGCCGTCGCCGTTGAAGTCGCCGGCGACGATCTTGGAGTTGGCCCAGTCCCAGGAGCCCGTCCCCGCCTCGAGGTTGTCCCACACCTTCACCGGCGTGGCGAACGAGCCCCGGTCCGTGCTCAGCAGCGTCCACAGCGCGGTGTGGTTGTCCTTGCCCTCCCGGTCGTAGCCGTAGAGGATCGCGATGTCGGCCTTGCCGTCGCCGTTGAAGTCGCCGGTGGCCTGCCCGGCCGTGCCCCGGTTGGCGACGAAGAAGGAGACGCCCGAGGACGTCGGCCCGGTCTGGCCGGCGTCGTTGACCGCGCGGGCGGTCACGGTGTGCGGCCCCTCCGCCAGGGTCGTGGTGTCCACATTCACGCTGTACGAGGGACCGGACCCGGAAGCCGTACCGACGGCGTCGCCGTCCACGAAGAAGGTGGCCCCGGTCGGCTTCCCCTGCTCCTCGGTGACGGACGCGGTCAGCGTGACCGTACCGCTGAGCACACCACTGTCCTCCGGGCCCGTGACGCGGGTGACGGGCGGGGTGGCGCGCGGATACGGGTCGACGCCGTCGTTGACCAGGCCCACCTTCCTGCTGCAATCGGGCCACTGGCCCGGACCCGCGGCGCGCAGGAGCCGCTCCGCCACGATGATCTGCTGTTCCTTGGTCGCCTTGTGGGGGTAGGCGGCGAACTCCGCGCCGCCTTGGGCGTCCCAGGTGGACTTGGAGAACTGGAGGCCGCCGTAGTACGGGCCGACCGGGTTCACAGCCGTCCAGTCGCCCGTGGCCTCGCACTGGGCCATCCGCTCCCACATCGCCAGGGAGGCGGCGGAGGCGGAGGGGGCGGAGGTGAGGAGAGCGGCGGGGGCGAGGGCGGAGACGAAGGCGGCGGCGACGGCGAGACGCGCGGCACCGCGAGATCTACTGCGCATGGAGGAAGTCCTGTTGGGTGGGAGAACGGGGCACCGCCGGGAGGGATCCCTCGCGGCGGTGCCTCTACGGGGTGTGTGCGTCAGCCGAGGTCGCTGCGGTACCAGTTCCAGCTGCCGAACTTCTCGCTGTCCCAGACCTTGTTCGGGCCCGAGATGCCGGAGGCGTTGCCGAAGAAGTTGAAGAGGGTCACCTTGCCGTCGCCGTTCGGCTGCTCGCCGTTGTTGTAGAGGACGCCGAGGTCGGCCTTGCCGTCACCGTTGAAGTCCCCGGCGACCAGCTTGCTGCGGTCGGCGTTCCAGCTGCCGGTCGAGCGGTCGTTGTTGTCCCAGAAGACCTTCGGGGCCGAGATGCCGTCCGCCGTGCCGTAGCCGATGTGGAAGGCGGCCTGGTTGTTGCCGGTCTTGTCCTGGCCCTTGTCGTAGAAGATGCCGAGGTCGGCCTTGCCGTCGCCGTTGAAGTCCGCCGCGATCGGCTTGCTGCGCTCCCAGTTCCAGCTGCCGGTGGTGCGGTCGTTGTTGTCCCAGACGCGCTTGGGGGCGTTGATGCCGTCCGCGCGGCCGTAGGCGATGTGGAAGGCGGTGCGGTAGTTGCCGGTGTCGTCCTGGCCCTCGTTGTAGAGGATGCCCAGGTCGGCCTTGCCGTCGCCGTTGAAGTCACCCGCGACCGGCTTGCTGCGCTCCCAGTTCCAGCTGCCCGTGGTGCGGTCGTCGTTGTCCCACACCCGCTTCGGGCCGCGGATGCCGCCGTCGTAGGAGTAGAGGATGTGGAAGGCGGTGAGGTTGTTCTTCTTTTCCTTGTCCTGGCCCTGGTTGTAGAGGATGCCGATGTCGGCCTTGCCGTCACCGTTGAAGTCCCCGGCGACCGGCTTGCTGGCCCGCCAGTTCCAGCTTCCGGTGGTGGCGTCGTCGTTGTCCCAGACCTTGGCCGGGGCCTTGAAGCCCTTGCCGTCGCTGATGAACTCGTACAGCGTGGTGAGGTTCTTGCCGGTCGGGGACTGCCCCGAGTTGTACAGGGCGGCGAGGTCGCTCTTGCCGTCGCCGTTGAAGTCGCCGATGGTCAGCTTGATGTTGTCGGCGTTCCAGCTGGTGTTGACCGAGTCGTCGTTGTCCCAGGCGTTGACGGGCTCGTCGAAGCCGTGCCCGTTGTTGGTGAACTTGTAGATCCTGGTGAGGTTCTTGCCGGTCTTCGACTGCCCGAGGTTGTAGAGGACGGCGATGTCGGCCTTGCCGTCGCCGTCGAAGTCGCCCGTGGCGCTGGTGGGGATGGCCTTGTTGGCGACGAAGAAGCCGGAGCCCGCCGACATCGGGCCGGCCTGGCCGCCGGCGTTCTTGGCCCGCACCTTGAGGGTGTGCGCGCCGTCGGACAGCTCGGTGGTGTCGAGCGACATCGAGAACTCGGTGCCGGGGCTGGCGACGGTCTCCACCAGCTTGTCGTCGATGTAGTACTCCATGGCGGACGGGGTGCCGACCTTCTCCTCCGCCGAGGCGGTGAGGGCGACCTGGCCGTCCAGGATGGCGCTGTCCGACGGGCCGGTGACCTTGGCGACGGCCGGGGTGGCACCGGTCTCCTCGGCGCCCGGCTCGGCGGTGACCGGGCCGTCGACTATCTTCTCGTACTTGTACGCCCGGTAGCCGCTGGTGGGGTGCCCCGACAGCATGGACTCGTTGAAGTTGCCCACGTACCGCTGCGTCGGGACGTGCCGGCCGCTCTCGGAGTAGTAGTAGAACGTCTGGGCCGACCGGTCGATCCACCCGGCGAAGATGACGACGTGGCTGTCGGTGTTGTTGAGGATGTCGCCCGGCTGCAGCTCCGACCGCTTGATCTCGGTCGACACGTCGTTCAGGGACCACGTGTTGTGGCTGTCCCCGAGCTGCCAGGCCATGGAGACGTAGCCCGAGCAGTCCTGACGGTAGCGCCCGCCGGTCGCGTCGTCGTAGTACCAGCTGTAGGGCGAGTTCAGCCCGTTCGAACTGTACGGGACCCGGTTGGCCGACCAGTCTCTGGCCCGTTCGAGCACCTGCTGACGGGTCACTTGCCCGCCGGCGGCCGCGCCCTTGCCCAGGGTTCCGGTCGAGGTGACGGACTTCCAGTCGGACTGCACCGAATCGGCGAAGGCACTGCCGGTGACCAGGGCGACGGAGGCGATGGCGGTGACGAGAACGAGGGAAGCGCCGCGCGTGGCGGCTTTGTTGCGAAGCAAGAGGTGTCTCCAGACACGTCGGACGTACGCGTGGCGTACGGGGGTGATGTGTGGGTGGGCAGGCCGAAGAAGGAGGGCATGGGCATGCGAAGGCGCGGCGTGCGAGGGCCGGGTGGGAGGAAGGCGGAACGAAGAAACGCTCCGGCCTCGGCCGGTGAAGGCAACGCGGCGGGTCCGCGCAGCTTGTGCGCGGGAAGCCTGCTGTTCAGCTCAGTGGCACCAAGTACCTGGCGGGGGGTGGGGCATAGGACTCCTGCGAAAAGTGGGCAGCGTGGTGCTGTGAGGGCTGAACCTTGCCCCCGGGTCGAGATCAACTTAAGTGTCGAAATTGAGGCGAAGACCCCATCGAAGAGTGAGCTATGTCACTTTTATGACAACCCGTCGGACGGTCGTCTCCGCCTGTTCCACCTATTCCGCTTCCGTGCGCGGGCCTACTGGTCGCCGAGCGGGTCCTGAACCGGCCGGCCGGACAGAACCGGGCCGAAGCGGAAGCCGCCGTGCCCGCCGCCCCGGCGCCCGCCCGGGTGGCGGGGAGAGCGGTCCTGCTGATCCCGCACCGCGGCGAGGGCCTGGACGAGGCCGCGCCGCCCGGCGGTTACCGCGAGATTCCGGCACCGTGGCGTAACCAGCGGGCCCTCGACGGTAGTTGACGTGCTCGATGCGGACGCGCTTCACGGCGACGACGGTCGCGCTGGAGCATTCGTCCGGTTCATTTCGCCGATCGTCTGCCACAGCCGCAGCGCCCGGCTCCGGTGTTGGCGCGCCATGTGGTGGAGGCCGGCGGCGGCGTCCAGGTCGCCGATCAGTTGCCAGCAGGTGGCCTCGTCCTGGCGGTCGCCGTGCCGGTGGAACAGGCCCGCCGCGCGCTCCAGCGCCGGGCTCGCCCGGTCCCGGTCGTCCTGACCGGCGTGCACGCGGCCGACTTCCAGCAGCGTGTACGCGGCGCACCGCTCGTCGGCCAGTTTCTCGAAGGTGGCCAGCGCCTGCCCCAGGCAGCGCAGCGCCTCGTCGGGATCACCGCGCCGATCGTGCAACCGGCTGAACCGCCGCAGCACGACGGCCACGCGGTGCTCGTCGTCGAGCTCTCCGGCCAGGCGCAGGGCTCCGGTGAACCAGGATTCCGCTTCTTCGAGTTGACCCTGCATGAGTCGCATCACGGCCATGGAGCAGGACAGCTGCGCTTCGATGTGCCGGTCGCCTTCGCCGACCGCGATGGCCAGCGCTTGCTCCACACGTTCGAGTGCTTCGTCGTCACGGCCCTGCACCCGGCTGACCGTACTGAGTGTCGCCACCGACAGCGCCTCGCCGAGCTTGTCCCCACCGTCCCGGCACAGCTCGATGGAGGACTCCAGGGCCCGGGTGGCCCGGTCGAATTCGTCTTGGTAGATGTGCAGTTGGCCGAGTCCGCGCAGCAGCACCGACGCCCCGCGCGCGTTGCCGGCGGCCTCGGCAGCGTCCAACGCGAGCCGGTGCCCGTGCTGCCAGTCCTGATACAGGCACCGGTGGTCGTAGTAGGTCGCCGTGCCGGCCGCCAGCTCCCAGGCCAGCTCGTCCAGGCCCCAGTCCACGGCCAGTTTCACGGCGCCGAGCAGGTTGTCGCGTTCCGCGTCGAACCAGCCGAACGGATCGGCCATGAGCCGGTCCACGACCGCGTCGGGCAGCGATCGGCGCGGTGCCGAACCGGGCGCGGCGGCCAGCAGCCCGCCCGGCAGCCGGTCGGTGCCGCGCCTGACCAGATCGAGCCAGACGGAGAGCACCCGGACGATCGCGTCCCGCTTGTCCGCCGTCGGCAGCGGTGCGGCGATCTCCATGGCACAGGTCCTGATCAGGTCGTGCAGTCGGTAGCGCGGCTCGCCGAGGGCATCGGTGGCGGTCAGCCGCACCAGGCTGGCGTCGACGAGGGTGTCCAGCACTTCTTCGCCGTCCGAGCGGTCCAGCAGCGGGCCGACCACCCAGCCGGGCAGGGTGTGGGCGCCGAGCAGACCCAGCAGACTCAGCGCGCGCACCGCGTCGGCCGGCAGCAGCCGCAGGCTCAGATCGACGCTGGCGCGCACGCTGAGATCCCCGATCCTCAGCTCGGCCAGCCGCCGGGACTCGTCCTCGATCCGTTCCCGCAGCACCCGCAGCGACCAGGCCGGGCGGCCGGTGAGCTTGGCGCTGGCGATCCGGATCGCCAGCGGCAGGTTGCCGCAGCAGTCGAGGATCGCGTCGGCCTCCGCCGGTTCCCGCTCGACCCGCCGCCGCCCGATGATGCCCGTGAACAACTCCCGCGCCTCTGCCGGGCTCAGCACGTCCAGGTCGATGTGCCGGGCGCCGGGAAGTTGCGTCAGCAGAGTGCGGCTGGTGATCAATACGGCACAGCCGTCGGCCCCGGGCAGCAACGGCAGCACTTGACCGGCGCGGCCGGCATCGTCCAGCACCACCAGCATCCGGCGGTCCGCCAGCAACGACCGGTAGAGCGCGGCCCGTTCGGACAGGCTGTTCGGGATCGCGCTGCCGGCGATCGACAGTGCACGCAGCGCCTCGGCCAGCATCAGCGCCGGGTCCCGCGGCTCGTCCGATGTCCCGGCGAGGTCGAGGTAGAGCTGGCCGTCGGGGAAGAGCGCGCTCGCCAGCCGCGCGGCGTGCGTCACCAGGCAGGACTTGCCGACGCCTGGACCGCCCACGACGACGGCCACCGGAGCCCGGTTCGACGCCGACACGTCGAGTGACCGGGCGACCTCGGCCAGCGCGTCGGACCGGCCCACGAAGTCGGGTACATCGAGTGGTAGTTGACGCACCGGCATCGCCATTGCCGAACCGGGGGCCGCCGGGGCAGGGCTCTCCGGTGGCGTGGCCGAGGGGCCATGTGCCGGGATCGCGGCCGTCAGGGCGGGATCCGCGGTCAGGATGCGCTGATGCAGCGCCCGCAGCGGCGGGGTGGGGTCGACGCCGAGTTCGTCGGCCAGTGTCCGGCGCAGCCGCTCGTACGCCTGCAGCGCCTCGCCCTGTCTTCGGCACCGGTAGAGGGCGACCATCAGGTGTTCGGCGACCTGCTCGTCGTAGGGGTGCTCGCGGAGCAGAGCGGTCAGTTCATCGATGACTTCTCGATGACGCCCCAGACCGAGTTCGATGGCCAGGCACTGTTTGTGCGTGGCCGCGCGTTTCTCGTTCAGCCGTGCCGCGTCGATCTCCAGGGCTTGGCCGGGAGTGTCGACCAGGGCGTTTCCGCGCCAGCAAGCGAGCGCCCGCCGCAGCGCGACCGCCGTCTCGAACGGGGTCGTGTGCTGTTCGGCGAGGTGTCGCTGGTGGTCGAACTCCAGCAGGTCGAGCTGTTCTTGAACCAGGTGGATCTCGTAGCCGCCGCGCCGCGTGCTGATCAGGGTGCCGGGTGCTCCGCAGGCGACGAGGTTGCGGCGCAGCCCGGAGACGGCGTCCTGGACCTGGCGGACCGCGGTGGCGGGCGCGTTCGTGTCCCACATCACGGCGACGAGCCGTTCCATGGCGACGATGTTGTTGGCGTCGATCAGAAGTGCCGCCAGCATCTTGGCCTGCCGCGGCCCGTTCAACCGGACCTCGCGCCCGGTGATCTGGGCACGTAACGGCCCCAGCACGCCGAATCTCATGCATCCCCCGGCACGTGAAGATTTCCTGCCGCCCCCGGCTGACCTCACATTAGGACGAATCTAGGACGACCGGCGGACCCGCGTCCATAGCGTCACCGTAGCGGGGCTCACCGAACGGCGGGATGCTCCCGCGGGATCCAGAAGGAGAAGTGTCTTGAACTTGCGCAGAAAGTTTGTCGCCGGCGCCTTCGCTGGAGCCGTGGCACTCGCAGGTGTCGTGGCAGCCACTCCGGCCGGCGCGATCGACAACGTCGGCTGCAACAACAACACCCTGCACGAGTGGAGCCACACCCACGACTACTGCTATGCCGGCGCCGGTGACGGCTGGGCGAACATCTCGGAGGTGTATGCGACGACCTCGGGGAACAGCGGGAGCGTGACCGACATCAGCGTGCACGGGGTCAACTACAGCATCCCCTTGAGCGCGGGGATGGGCGTCAACTACGAGCAGCGCTTTGGGAGCTGGGGGAACGTGTACGGGGTTCACATCAAGTACATCCCGTAGCGGATCACTGCCGGCGGGAGCCTCTGGCGACCGCCGACAGCGGTGTCCACGACGCACTGTGTCACGGGACCTGCCGAGACGAGTCAAGATGAGAAAAACGCATGGAGCGGCTGTCGGACTGGTGGCACTGCTGCTGACCGCCGGGTGCTCGCACCAGGCACCCCGGCCCCCTGCGCCGGCGCTGAGGCCGGTCCCGGAAATCACCTCGGTCGACGCCATCAGTCTGCCGATCGATGCCTATATACCCACCTCGACTCAGATCCTGGCGTTGCAGAAGGCCACCGATGTGGTGTCGGCGCGTTGCATGCACGGCTACGGACTGCCGTATCACCCGCCGGTCATGGAGGGGTTCACCGACTTCGCCCGGCAGAACAAAGCACGCACTGCCCTCTACGGTTTCTTCGACCTTTCCACGGCCCGCAGCAAGGGATACGACAAGCAGCTCGGAATTCCTGACGGCACGTCCGACGAAGTGCCCTACACCACGACGGAGATGGGTGTGCTCCGCGGCCACAGCGCCTCCGGAAGCACTGTGGCCACGTTCAAGGACAAGAAGGTCCCCGCCGGCGGATGCCGCCAGCAGGGCATCGACGCCATCGGAGGCTCACCTCCGGTACCTACCGCCGAAGCGCTTCCGGAGGGAGGTCCCAAGATTCCCTCGGACGATCCGCATATGAAGGCGGTCAACGCACGCTGGGCATCCTGCATGAAAGGCAAAGGGTTCGTGTACCCCAGTCCTTGGGCGGCATACAGCAGTCCGAAGTGGGGAGCCCCTCACACATCAGAGGAAATTGCGACCGCCACGGCTGACGTGGAATGCAAGCTGTCCACCAACTTGGTCGGCGTCGCCGTAGCCGTCGAGATCGCCTACGGCCATCAATACATTGAGGCGCACACGGCTCAACTTGCCGAATTCGAGAAGCGACTTGGCGACCAACTGCGTACGGCCGCACGACTGACGGGCTCCGGATCGTCCTGACTCTGTTCCGAAGGTCGATGCCATTGTCGAGTTTTTCGTTGTCCGCACGTCCCCGCGTTTCCGTGTCCGTCGCCGTGGGCAAGCCCGTGAGCGCGGAGTTCCTGGTGGACGGCAAGTCTCCGTCGGCACCGTTCGGGGCGGCGTCACGGACGATTTCGACAGCGACGGCAAGGGCTTCGAGAAGCCGGTGAAGGTCTGGGACAGCATCGACTCCGGCACCGGCAGCTGGAACTGGTACCGCAGCGACTTGGCCCGAGTGCGCCACGCGGCCGGGGCCCCTGGCGGCCCCGGCCGCGTCCTCGTCTTACCCGAGCAGGAGCAACGTCCGCTCCGCGGCGGCCTTCAGGTGGGTGAGGACCGCCGGGTCGGCGTCGAGGGCGGTGGTCTCGCCGAGCGTGGCGAGGAGTTGGGTGATGCGGTGGAGGGAGTCGCCGGAGAGGTCGACGGTGCAGGTGCCGGCGTCGAGAGGGGTGACGCGTTCGGGGAGGCCCTGGGTGCGGGCGAGGACGGTGTCCGCGGGGGCGGCGACGGTGGCGACGGCCCGGTAGCGGGCGGGCGCGGTGGCGATCTTCGAGGCGACATAGGCGGCGGGGTCGGGTGCGGGCAGTGCGCGTGGCGGGACGCGGTGGCCGGTGGGGGCGGGATCGGTGATGCGGTCGAGGCGATAGGTTCGCCAGTCGTCTTTGCGTGTGTCGTAGGCGACGAGGTACCAGCGGCCCGCGGCGGGGACGAGGCCGTGGGGTTCGACGCGGCGGGGGCCGGGGGTGCCGTGGCGGGTGGTGTAGCCGAAGGTGACGGTCTCGTGGTCGCGGCAGGCGGCGGCCAGCAGGGTCAGGGTGGCCGGGTCGGCCTGGGCGCGGGATGCACTGCCGTAGGTGACGGGTGCGGTCGTGACCTGCTGGAGGGCCGCCACTTGGGTGCGCAGGCGTACGGGGAGGACCTGTTCGAGCTTGGCGAGGGCGCGCAGGGCGGTTTCCTCGATGCCGGTGACGTCGGTGGTGGCGGTGCGCAGGGCGACGGCGACGGCGACCGCTTCGTCGTCGTCCAGGAGCAGGGGCGGCATGGCGGTCCCGGCGGCGAGGCGGTATCCGCCGCAGCGGCCGGTGGTGCCCCCGACGGGGTAGCCGAGTTCGCGCAGCCGGTCGATGTCGCGGCGGAGGGTGCGGGTGGTGACGCCGAGCCGGTCGGCGAGCTCCGTACCGGGCCATTCGCGGCGGGTCTGGAGGAGCGAGAGCAGGCGGAGCATCCGGGCGGGCATGTCGGTCGTCATGTCTCCACTGTGGCCCCCTATGCGGACGAGTTATGTCCTAAAAGGCTCCTAGCGTGGGATTTACCGGAGGGAACGAACCAGACCATTCCCTCGTATATCGCCGAGGAGATGTGTCGCCATGAAGATCGGACTCCTGGGGGCCGGGTTCGCCGTCGCCCACGCCGGCGTCTACGCCGCGCGTCCCGACACCGAGGTGGTCGACTCGGTTTACGGCGATCCGGAGATCGACCTGGTCGATGTGTGCCTGCCGACCGCCCTGCACAAGGAGCACATCCTGCGCGCGCTGGCAGCGGACAAGCATGTGCTGTGCGAGCTGCCCGCCGCCCCCACCGTCGCGGAGGCCGAGGAGATCGTCCGGGCCGCGGAGGCGAGCGGGAAGCGGGTGTTCATCGACATGTTCATGCGGGTGCACCCGGCTGTGCGGCACCTGCACCGGGTGATCCGGGACGGCTCGCTCGGCGAGCTGCGGACCCTGCGCTCGTACCGCAAGGCGGGCCCGGTCTGGGGGCCGGTGGATCTGGGGCTGGACCGGCTCGCGCTGGAGGTGATGCTCTCCGACCTGGACTACACCGTCGCCGCCCTCGGCCGGCCGCGCACCATCCACGCCGCCGGAGTCGAGGCAGGTGACGGGCGGGACGCCGCCGACAACTACGCCGCCGCGATCGGCCACGTCCTGGACTGCCTCACCGACGGCGCCGAGGACACCCTCCTCACCCCGCGGGCGGCCACGGAGGCGCTGCGCCTGGCGCTCGACATCGACCAGGCCCTCGCCCGGTCATGACACCCGCACCGGCTGCCAGGAGCACCGCCATGAGCGACCATCCCCGTCATGCCGAGCACGGCATCGTCATCACCCGTGCCCGCGAGCACAACCTCAAGGACGTCTGCCTGACCATTCCGAAGGGGGTGATCACGGTGTTCACCGGCGTGTCCGGGTCGGGCAAGTCGTCGGTGGTCTTCGACACCGTCGCCGTGGAGTCCCAGCGGCAACTGAACGAGACCTTCCCCACGTTCGTCCGCAACCGACTGCCCAAGCACGAGAAGCCCGAAGCCGACAGCATCGGCAACCTCTCCCCCGCCATCGTCGTGGACCAGAAGCCCCTCGGCGGCGGGGCCCGTTCCACGGTGGGCACGATGACGGACATCGCCTCGCTGATCCGCCTGCTGTTCTCCCGCGCGGGCGCACCCTCGGCGGGCATGTCGACGGCGTACTCCTTCAACGACCCGTCCGGGGCCTGCCCCACCTGCCAGGGCCTGGGCCGCACCGTCCAGCTCGACCTGGACCGCTTCTTCGACACCGGCAAGTCCCTCAACACCGGGGCCCTGCTCTTTCCCCTGTTCAACGTCGGGGGCGTGCAGTGGACGCTGTTCACCCGCTCCGGGCTGTTCGACAACGACAAGCCGCTGCGCTCGTACACGAAGCGGGAGTGGCAGACCCTGCTGCACGGCGGCGCGGACGGCGAAGTGCGGATCGAGCTCGCCACCCGTAAGGGCACCCAGAACGTCGTCTACGAGGGCATCGTCGACCGGTTCAACCGCCTTTATCTCAACCGGGACCTGTCCACGCTCTCGAAGCGGACCCGGGACGCGGTGGAGGATTTCACCGCCGATGCCGAGTGCCCGGACTGTCACGGTGCCCGGCTGAACGCGGCCGCCCTGCGCACGAGGGTCGACGGGCTGGGCATCGCCGACCACATGGCCATGGAGATCACCGACCTGATCGGCGTCCTGGAAAAGGTCGGTCACCCGCTGGGCACCCCGATCGCGCAGGCGGCGGTCGAGGGCCTGCGGCGGATCGACGAGATCGGGCTGGGCTATCTGCACCTGGGCCGCGAGACGGCCTCCCTGTCCGGCGGCGAGGGCCAGCGGCTGAAGGTCGTGCGCAACCTGGGCTCCAGCCTCACCGGCATGACGTACATCTTCGACGAGCCCTCCACCGGCCTGCACCCGCGCGACGTGAACCGGGTGGGCCGGCTGCTGACGCAGCTGCGGGACCAGGGCAACACGCTGCTGATCGTCGAGCACGACCGGGACGTCATCGCGCTGGCCGACCACGTCGTCGACATGGGGCCCGGCGCGGGGACGCACGGCGGGCGGGTGGTCTTCGAGGGGAGTGTGGCCCGGCTGCGGAGGGCCGGTACGCTCACCGGCCGGCACCTGGGCCGCACGCTGCCGCTGAAGACCGAGGTCCGTACCCCCACCGGGCACCTGTCCGTCACCGGCGCGCGCCGGCACAACCTCAAGGACGTCCGCGTGGACGTTCCCACCGGTGTGCTGGTCGCGGTCACGGGCGTGGCGGGCTCCGGCAAGTCCACCCTGATATCCGAGGTGTTCACCGAACAGCACCCCGAGGCCGTCGTCATCGACCAGAGCGCCATCGGGGCCAACTCCCGTTCCACGCCCGCCACCTGGCTGGGGATCATGGATACGGTGCGCAAGCTCTTCGCCGACGCGGGCGGCGTGCCCGCCGGGCTGTTCAGCTTCAACTCGACCGGCGCGTGCCCCGCGTGCGGCGGGAAGGGCAGCGTCACGGCGGACATGGCCTTCGCCGACCCGGTCACCACGGTGTGCGAGACGTGCCGCGGCCTGCGTTACAGCGCCGAGGCGCTCGCCCACACCCTGCGCGGCAGGACGATCACCGACATCCTCGCACTGACCGCCGAGGAAGCCCGCGAGTTCTTCACCGGACGGGGAGAGAAGAGTGTGCGGGCGGCGCTGGAGACCCTCGTGGAGGTCGGGCTCGGCTACCTCACGCTCGGGCAACCCCTGTCGACCCTGTCCGGAGGCGAACGCCAACGGCTCAAGCTCGCCGGGTGTCTCGGCAGTCGCAGCGCCGTCTACGTCATGGACGAGCCCACCACCGGCCTGCACATGGCGGACATCGAAACCCTTCAACGGCTGCTGGACCGGCTCGTCGACGACGGCAACACGGTCATCGTCATCGAGCACAACCTCGATGTCGTCAAGCGAGCCGACTGGGTCCTCGACATGGGCCCGGAGGGCGGTCGGCACGGCGGGCAGGTCCTGTTCACCGGCACGCCCGCCCAGTTGCTCGGGCACCGCACGTCCCACACCGCGCGGGCGCTGCGGCAGGACCTGCGGGGCCGCACGAGGAACAACTGACGCCTCCGGGGCCCGGCTCAGGGCACGGGACGCCGGGGGCGGGTGGCCCGGTGGTCACCCACCGGGCCACCCGCCCCCGTACGCGGTGGTCAGTCCTGTGCGGGCGCGGCGGGCAGGGCGAAGAGGCCGAAGCGGTTGCCGTCGGGGTCCTTCAGCCGGGCGAAGACGAGGCCGTCGGGGTTGCCGTCCGGGCCGTGCTCGACCGCGGCGCCGCCGGCCGTGGCCCCGGTGACCGTGGCGGGAACATCGGTGACCAGGAAGGACGGCATGACGTAGTCGGCGCCGCCCGGGCCGGAGGAGTGGTCGTACATGCCGCCCGAGGGGAACGGGTTGCCGGTGAAGACGTTGAAGTACGGCTTGTCGCCGGTGCTTTCGTCCCTCTCGAACCGCCAGCCGAACGCGGCCTCGTAGAACTCGCGGGTGGCCTGCGGGTCGGTGGTACCGATCTCGAACCAGGCGAAGCTGCCCGGGGCGGGCGCGTAGGCGGCCTGCTCGATGTGCTCCTCCGTCGACGCCGCTCTCTCTTCCAGTTCCTGCGAGGTGGTACGGGAGAAGAGGGCGAAGGCGTTGCCGAGCGGGTCGCGGAGCCGGGCGAAGACGGTGACGTCGCCGACCGCGGTGGGCGGGACGATGACGGTCGCGCCCAGCTTCTCCAGGCGCTCGACGTCATCGTGGACGTCGGCGGACAGCACGGACAGGTTGATGACCTCGCCGCCGCTGCCGCCCTGTTCGATCGCGCCCATGGGCCACGGTGCGCCGGGGGCGATGATGCGGGTGTAGGTACGTCCGCCGGTGGAGGAGTCGGGGTCGACCTCGAAGTCCCAGCCGAGCAGGGGACCGTAGAAGTCCTGTACGGCGTGGGAGTCGGCGGTGCCGATCTCGAACCAGACGACGGATCCGGGGGACATGAAGCTCATGACGATCTCCTCGATTCAGGCCGTGGTGACGGCGGTCGTGGGGGTGGTCTCCTGTTGGTCCGCCACGGGCTCCGGCGTACGAACCTTGCGGGGCAGGGCGAACATCAGGAGGAGGGCGGCAGCGACGAGTCCGGCGACGTACAGGACGGTCTCGCCGACCGTGTCGGTGTAGGTGTGGGCATTGGCCTGCGCTCCCGCCTTCCGCAGGGCGTCCGCGGCGCGCGGGTCCGGCTGCGCGGAGGCGAGTGCCGCACAACTGGCCGGGTTACTGCCGGGATCGGTCCGGGAGGCGCGGTCCCGGTGGCACACCGAGAACGCGGTCACCGTGCGGTCGGCCCGGTCGGGGGCGAGGGAGGTGGCGGCCAGGTCCTCGCGGAGCCGGTCGGTGACGTCCTCGTTCGTGGTGTGGCCGGGGAGCAGGCCGAAGAAGACGACGGCGACCAGGGCCGCGCCGAAGGCGCTGCCGAGCTGTCCGGCGGTGGCGGTGACGCCGGAGGCGGCGCCCGCGTCGCGGGCGGGGACGTCGGTGAGGACGGTGTCGGTGAGCGGGGCGACGATCATTCCCATGCCGAGGCCGAAAACGGCCATCGGCCAGGCCATCTGCCAGTAGCCGATCGCCGGCCCGGCCGCGCCGGTCTGCCAGGCGAAGAGCAGCAGCCCCGCGACCATCAGGACGGCGCCGGCCTGCAGGACCGTACGGCCGAACCTCGGCACGAGCGCGTCCATCGCCAGCCCGGCACCGATCATGACGGCGGCGGAGAACGGCAGTCCGGCGAGTCCCGCGCGCAGGGCGCTGTACCCGAGGCCGATCTGCAGGTAGAGCATCCAGGCCAGGAAGAACACGCTCAGGCTGAGCGTGATCAGCAGCTGCACGCCGATACCGGCGCTGAAGCTGCGGGCCGCGAACAGGCCGGTGGGCATCAACGGGCTGTCGTCACAGCGGGTCTTGGCCCGCTGGTGCACGACGAAGACGGCGAGCACGGCCGCACCCGCCGCCATCGTCACGAAGCCCCACACCGGCCAGTCCAGCGAACGGCCTTCGGTGAGCGGGTAGATGACCATCAGCAGACCCAGCACGGCCAGGCCCATGCCGACGAGGTCCAGGCGCGGCGCCCGTTCGGCCTTCGACTCGCCCATCGCGCGGGCGGCGACGATCAGGGCGGCCAGGCCGATGGGCAGGTTGATCAGGAAGATCGGCCGCCAGGACAGGCCGAACAGGTCGGCCTGGACGAGGACACCGCCGAGCACCGGGCCCAGGATCGTACCGACGGCGGTGATCGCACCGTGGATGCCGAAGACCTTGGCCCGCTCGCCCTTGGGGAAGGCGACGTGCACGGTGGCCAGGACCTGCGGCACCATCAGCCCCGCCATCGCGCCCTGCGCGACACGGGAGGCGATGAGCATCGGCGCGTTGACAGCAAGGCCGCAGAGCAGCGAGGCCGCGGTGAACCCGGCGATGCCCAGCAGGAACAGACGCTTGCGGCCGAAGATGTCGCCGAGCCGCCCGCCGGTGATCAGCAGCAGGGCGAAGGTCAGCGCGTAGCCGGCGACCGTCCACTGCACGGCGGTGTAGGAGGCGCCGAGGTCCTCCTGGAGGTGCGGGATGGCGACGTTGACGATGGTGACGTCGATGACGTCCATCAGCGTGCCGGCCAGCAGGGCGGTCAGGGCGAGCCAGCGGCGGGGGTCAGGGGGTGCGTGGGTGGTGGCAGGGGAATTCATCGGGGTGCTCCTGAAGGGGTGACGCTGACGGCTGCGCGGGCGCGGGGACCTCACGTCCCCGCGCGTCGACGGGCTCAGCCGGTGCAGCAGTTCATCTCCCAGATCACGCCGAAGCGGTCCTGGACGATGCCGTAGACCGCGCCCCAGGGCTTGGGCTCCAGCGCCTCGTGGACGGTGCCGCCCTCGGCGAGCTTGCCGAACGCCGCCTTCTGCTCGGCGAGTTCGGTGTGCTGGAGGCCGATGTGGAGGTTGTTGCCGGTGACCGGGCCGTTCTTGGCGGTCGGGTCGCCGAAGCGGTCGGCGACGTTCAGGCCGCTGCCGTCGGGGAACCGCAGGGCGGAGTAGACGACGGTGCGGTCCATGCCCGGGACGTCCGCCAGGCCGGGGAGGTGCGCGGCCAGCATGCGGCGCTCGGTGAGCTCCTCGGCACCGAGGGCGTCCACGTAGAAGGCGAGGGCGTCGAGCGCGTTGTCGCAGTAGATCATCGGGGTGGTGAAGAGGGTCTGCTCGGTCATGACGGGCTCCAGGTCGTATCGGGGGGATCCCCCGGGAATCGGTACGGGCCTCAGGGGGCTCTCCGGGGGGCTCCGGGGGGCTCCGGGGGTATGTCACGACCATAGGAAGCCAATAGGTCAATTCATGACCTATTGGGCAAAATGGCTGTTCAGCGGCCCGACTCCGGGTTTTAGGCCAGGAAATGTCCTATTGAGCTGGGATGCTCCCGGGCATGAGTGACACTCCCGGCCGCCTGCTGCGACTGCTCTCCCTGCTGCAGTCCCCGCGCGAATGGCCCGGCCACGAGCTCGCCGAGCGCCTGGGCGTCAGCCCGCGCACCATCCGCCGCGACGTCGACCGGCTGCGCGAACTCGGCTACCCCGTGCACGCCACGCAGGGCAACACCGGCGGCTACCGCCTCACCGCCGGCACCGCCATACCGCCTCTCCTCCTGGACGACGACGAGGCCGTCGCCATCGCGATCGGCCTGCGCACCGCCGCCGCGGGCTCGGTCACCGGCATCGAGGAGACCTCCGTACGTGCCCTGGCCAAACTGGAACAGGTCCTCCCCTCCCGGCTGCGCCGCCGCGTGACCGTCCTCCAGGAGGCCGCGGTCGCCGTCCCGCAGGGCGGGCCGAGCGCCGACGCCGAACACCTCGCCCTCCTCGCGGCCGCCTGCGTCACCCACGAGAAGGTCCGCTTCACCTACCGCGCCGCCGACGGGCAGGAGACCCGCCGCCTGGCCGAGCCCCACAGCCTCGTCGCCGCCGGGCGCCGCTGGTACCTGGTCGCCCACGACTGCGACCGCGCCGACTGGCGCACCTTCCGCCTCGACCGCCTCACCGACCCGCTGCGTACCGGCGCCCGCGTCCCGGCCCGCGAACTGCCCGGCGGCGTGGACGCCGCCACCTGGGTCTCGACCACCCTCAGCGGCACCGCAGGACACCGCGCCCTGCTCCTCGTCCACGCCCCCGCCGAGCAGGTCGCCGACCGCGTCCCCGCCACCCTCGGCGTCATCGAGCCCGTCGACGACCACACCTGCCGCCTGCTCACCGGCGCCGACTCCCTGGAATACCTCGCCTACCGCATCGCCGTCCTCGGCTTCGACTTCGACGTCCTCGACCCGCCCGGACTCGGCCCGCACCTGCGGACGTTGGGAGAGCGCGTCCTGCGCGCCGCGCGCACCGCCGAGCAGGCGGGGGACGCCGGATGAACAGCCAGCCCGGTCTCTTCGACGCGGCCGAGGTGACTCCGCCGCCCGCACCGGTCCCCGGATTCCGGGACATCACCTTCCACGAACAGCGCGCCCGCACCCTGCTCAACAAGATCCCCGGCGCCCGCCCGGGCGGCATGGCCTGGACCCTCAACCCCTACCGCGGCTGCACCCACGCCTGCACCTACTGCTTCGCCCGCGACAGCCACGCCCATCTCGGCCTCGGCACCGGAGAAGGCTTCAACACCCGGATCGTCGTCAAGACCAACGCCGCCGACGTCCTGCGCCGCGAGCTGCGCGGCGGGAAGACCGGCGACGACTGGGTCATGGTCGGCACCTCCACCGACTGCTACCAACGCGCCGAAGGCCACTACCGGTTGATGCCCGGCATCCTGGGCGCGCTCACGGAGTACCGCGTCAACTTCACCACCACGACGAAGAGCGCCCTCCTGCGCCGTGACATCCCCCTCTTCGCCGAAGCCGCCCGCGTCGCGAACGTCCTGGTCATGACCTCGCTCGGCTCCCTCGACGAACGCGTCTGGCGCGCCTTCGAACCCGGCGCCGCACCCCCGCGCGCCCGCCTCGCCACCGTCGCCGCCCTCCGCGCCGCCGGAGTCCCCGCGGGCGTCCTCATCGCCCCCGTCATCCCCCACGCCGGCGACCGGCCCGCCGCCCTGGACGCCCTCGTCGACGCCTGCGCCGAGGCCGGAGCCGTCACCGTCTACCCCGACGTCATGCGCATCAGCCCCGGCGCTCGCGACTGGTTCCTCCGGCAGTCCGCCGCCCACCTGCCGCCCCGCCTCCACGAGCGCCTGGCCGCCTCCTATGCCAACAGCCGCTCCATGCCAGCCCGTTACGTCCGCGAGGTCACCGCCCACCTCCACGCCCGAGCCGCCCACCACGGACTGCCGCGCTGGGAGGACTACATACGCGAGGCCGGCCGCCGCACCCCGGGCAGCGCGAACCCCCGCCTCCGGGACCGCTGAACGGTTCCGGAGGCGGGGGCATCGGTCGGTCAGCCCTGCTTCAGGTAGCAGTTGGACTCCCAGATCACGCCGTAGCGGTCCTGGACGATGCCGAAGACGGTGCCCCAAAACTTCTCCTCCAGCGGCTCCATGACCGTCCCGCCCTCGGCGAGCCTGTCGAACTCCGCCTTCTGGACGGCCGTGTCGGTGTGCTGGAGACCGACGTGGATGTTGTTGCCGACGACCGCGCCGCCGTCCTTCGCGTAGACGCCCTCGTCGGACAGCTCGGCCACGTTCAGACCACTGCCGTCGGCGAACTGCAGCTTGGAGTACACCACCGTACGGTCCGCACCGGGAACCTTGTCCATGCCCGGAACCTGCGACAGCAGCATGGTGCGCTCGGCGATCTCCTCGACACCGAAGACCTCCCCGTAGAACGCGACGGCCTCGTAGCTGCTGTTGACGTACAGCATCGGGGTGAACCGCTGCATCGTTTCCTTCTGGGCCATGACTGGCTCCTTTCCCTTGCCGGTTTCCTTTGCCGGCAAAGCCGTTGATCACGGGATGAGCAGAGAGGCTTCCCTGCGACGTGACCCACGCTAGATGTCCAATAGGCCAATAGATGTCCTATTGGTCGGGGATCGACATAAGGACATCACCAGCCACTGCCGACACATCAACAACTCAGGCAACTAGGGCCCGCCCGGCGGAACTTGCCGGACCCCGCGCCACCCGGCACGCGCCCTCGCCGCGCGATTCCACCGGACAAATGGCTCCGCCACATGCCCTGCGGGCGGCCCGGTCGGCAAATGCCGGGGCACCTCGGGGAGCCGGCGACGGCAGCCCGGTGGGCTCCCGTCGTCACAGGTCACAAGGCACGCCCTCGTCTTCAAGGCACCTGCGGGCAGCCGCCGTTCGGCGGATCCTGCTTCAAAGCTTGAGCACAAGTTGCACACATCCCCCTCTCCAGACGGGCCCCAATGGTCTACATTGACCCTCGCTTCGCACGTTTGAACACGAAGCGAAACAGCGATCTACAAGTCCGGCGTTACGGACGGCCAGCAGCCGCGTCCCCGGCGCCGGACGTGGGGGTGATCAATTCTTGGAGCGAGCCCGCCGCCGCCTGGGCGGGACGTTCACGTAGCACTGCGACAGCCGCTATGCCATTCGCGGGGGCGGGGGCCTCCGGAGGGAGGAACAGCGCGGCGCGGGGGGCGGGGGCCTTCCGAGGCGAAGACAGTGCGGGGGGCGCGGGCCTCCCGGGGGGAGGAACCGTGTGGAGCAGACACGCCGAGTCCACTGACGACCTGGGGGGAGCTGTGCGGCAGGGGGAAGGGGAATTAGCCGGCCCGTTCCTATCGGCGCGCGGGCGTCCGGTGAACGGGGCGACCGACCAGCCCGCGATCGACTGGGAGCAGCGGTACCGCCGTACCGTGATCACCAGCGATACCGTGGCCACCGCCTTCGTGGTGGCGACGATCGGCATCTTCTTCGGGGCCCGGGACTCGGCCAACTGGCACGAGAAGTGGGGAATTCTCGCCTTCGGCACCGAGCTGCTGGTGCTGGGAGCGCTCGCGGTGAGCCGGTCGTGGGCTCCGGCCGTGCTCGGCCAGGGCGCCGAGGAATTCCGCCGGCTCGGACGCTCACTGTTCACGGCGGCCGTCGTACTGGCGCTCGGCGGGATCGCCCTCACCTCGCACAACATCAAGCTCTGGATCTTCGTCGCGATCCCCGCGATCTCGCTCGTCACCATGACCGAGCGGTATCTGCTGCGCCTCTGGCTGCACAGGCAGCGGAAGGAAGGGCGGTGCCTGCGCCCGGTGCTCGCCGCCGGGAGCCCGGCCACCGTGCGCGACCTGATCACCCGGACCCGCAAGTTCCCGCACCTCGGCTGGCGGGTGGAGGCGGTGTGCACGCCGGACGGTCTCGGGCTCGACGGTGACCGGCTGGACGGAGTGCCGGTCGTCGGCCGGCTGACGGACGTCGCGGGCCACGTCCGCCGCGACGGCTACCGTGTCGTCGCGGTCACACCGGACCCGCACTGGTCACCGGACCGGCTGCAGCGGCTGGCCTGGAACCTCGAGGGCAGCGATGCCGAGATGGTCGTGGCCCCCGTGCTGATGGAGGTGGCCGGCCCTCGGCTGCACGTCGACGCGGTGCTCGGGATCCCGCTGCTGCGGGTCAGCATGCCGATCTTCACCGGGGGCCGCCGGGCGGTCAAGGAGGTCGTCGACCGGCTGGGCGCGGCGGTCCTGCTGATGCTGTTCGCGCCGCTGATGGCGCTCGTCGGGCTGCTCGTGCTGGTGGACAGCCGGGGCGGGGCGGTCTACCGCCAGCGCAGAGTCGGCAAGGACGGCCGCGAGTTCACCATTTTCAAGTTCCGCACCATGGTCGCCGGGGCCGACCGGGCACGTGCCGAGCTGGCCGACCGCAACGAGGGCGCCGGCCTGCTGTTCAAGCTCCACCGGGATCCGCGGGTGACCCGGGTGGGATCGGTGCTGCGCCGGTACTCGATCGACGAGCTCCCGCAGCTTTTCAACGTGCTCACCGGATCGATGTCGCTCGTCGGCCCGCGGCCTCCGTTGCCGGAGGAGTCCGCCGCGTACGGCCCGGACATCCGGCGGCGGCTGCTCGTCAAACCCGGGCTCACCGGCCTGTGGCAGATCAGCGGGCGCAGCGACCTGCCGTGGGAGGAAGCGGTCCGGCTGGACCTGCGGTACGTGGAGGACTGGTCGCTCGCCCTGGACACAGTGATCTTGTGGAAGACGCTGCGTGCGGTGCTCCAGGGGCAGGGGGCCTACTGATGTGCGGGGAGCGTCGCCCGGTCGACGTGCGGACGGCAGGCCGGAAGGGCCTGCCCGGGGGGAGGAACGGGTCATGAGGATAAGCGTCCTGGGGCTCGGCTACGTGGGCTGCGTGTCGGCCGCGTGCCTGGCCGGTCTGGGTCACGAGGTCATCGGGGTGGACGTGAACCAGGTGAAGGTCGACCTGGTCAACGACGGCAAGGCCCCGGTGGTCGAGGAGCGGATCGGCGAACTCGTCGCCGAGGTCGTGCGGACCGGGGCGTTACGCGCCACCGGCGACGTCCGCGAGGCGATCATGGACAGCGAGGTCTCGCTGGTCTGCGTGGGCACGCCGTCGGAGCCCAACGGCAGCCTGTGCACGACGTACTTGGAGCGGGTCACCGAGCAGATCGGCGCGGCGCTGGCCGAGCGGGGCGGGCGGCACACCGTCGTGTTCCGCAGCACCATGCTCCCGGGCACCTGCCTGAACCTGCTGGTGCCGATCCTGGAGAAGTACGTCGGCGGCACCGCCGGGGCGGACTTCGGGGTCGCGGTCAACCCGGAGTTCCTGCGCGAGGGCACGAGCGTGCGGGACTTCTTCGACCCGCCCAAGACCGTCATCGGCGAGCTCGACCCGGCGAGCGGCGACGTGGTGGCGGCGCTGTACGACGGCCTGCCCGGCGAGGTGTTCCGGGTGCCGGTCCCGACGGCCGAGGCGATCAAATACGCGGACAACGCGTTCCACGGCCTCAAGATCGGCTTCGCGAACGAGCTGGGCGCGGTGTGCCAGGCGCTCGGGGTGGACTCGCACCAGGTGATGGACGTGTTCCTGGCCGACCGCAAGCTGAACATCAGCCCCGCCTACCTGCGGCCCGGCTTCGCCTTCGGCGGCTCCTGCCTGCCCAAGGATCTGCGCAGCCTGGTCCACGCGGCGCGGCGGGCCGACGTCTCGGTGCCCATCCTCGCCCACGTACTGCCCTCCAACTCCGACCATCTGCAGCGCGCGGTGGACCTGGTCGAGCGCACCGGCAAGCGCCGGGTGGGCCTGTTCGGGCTGTCCTTCAAACCCGGCACCGACGACCTCCGCGAGAGCCCGCTCGTCGAGCTGGCGGAGAGGCTCTTCGGCAAGGGGTACGAACTGCGGATCTACGACCCCAACGTGAACCTCTCCCGGCTGCTCGGCGCGAACCGCGAGTACATCGAGACCCGGCTGCCGCACCTCGCGCAGCTGCTCGCGGAGTCCGTCGACGAGGTGCTCGAGCACGCCGAGGTGTGCCTGGTCGGGACCAAGGACCCGACTGTGCTGTCGGCGCTGCCCCATGGCGACGGCCCGGTGATCGTCGACCTCGTCCGCCTTCCCGACGCCGAGGCGCGCCGGGCCGAACCGGGGTACGTGGGCCTTGCTTGGTGACGCAATCAGTGGTGACCGGCAGGACCGTCGCGCGCTGATCCTGGTGGAGAACCTGTCGGTGCCGTTCGACCGGCGGGTGTGGCAGGAGTGCACGACGCTGCGCGACGCGGGCTGGACGGTGCACGTCATCTGTCCCCGGGGGACGACGCGGGACACGGAGCCGGAGGCGGAGATCGACGGGGTGCGGATCCACCGCTACCCGTTGCGCGCGGCCACCGGAGGACCGGCCGGCTACCTGCGGGAGTACGGATCGGCGCTGTGGCACACGGTCCGGCTGGCCCGCGAGGTCGGCCCGGTCGACGTGGTCCACGCCTGCAATCCGCCGGACCTGCTGTTCCTGCCGGCGCTGTGGCTGAAGCGGCGCGGGGCGCGGTTCGTCTTCGACCAGCACGACCTGGTGCCCGAGCTGTACCTCTCCCGGTTCGGCCGCGGCGAGGACCTGCTCTACCGCGCCGTGCGCGCGCTGGAACGGCGGACCTACCGGGCCGCGGACATCGTGCTCGCCACGAACGAGAGCTACCGGGACGTCGCGCTGCGCCGTGGCGGCCGGCGGCCGGAGGACGTCTTCGTGGTGCGCAGCGCGCCCCAGACCGACCGGTTCCGACCTGTGCCGCCGGAGCCCGAGTTGAAGCGCGGCAAGCCTCATCTGCTGTGCTACCTGGGCGTCATGGGACCGCAGGACGGCGTCGACTACGCCTTGCGGGCCCTCGCGAAGCTGCGCGACGAGCTCGGGCGGACCGACTGGCACGCGGTGTTCGTCGGTGCCGGCGACGCCTTCGACGCGATGGTGGCGCTGTCCCGGCGGCTCGGGCTCTCCGAGCAGGTGCAGTTCACCGGGCGCGTTCCGGACGCCGATCTGGTGCGCTACCTGTCCACCGCGGACGTGTGCCTCTCCCCCGACCCGCGCAATCCGCTCAACGACGTGTCGACCATGAACAAGGTCCTGGAGTACATGGCGATGGGCCGGCCGATCGTCTCGTTCGACCTCCGGGAGGCGCGGGTCTCCGCCGGGGACGCCGCCGTCTACGCGCCTGCCGACGACGAGGCCGAATTCGCCGGGCTCATCGCGCTGTTGCTGGACGATCCGGAGAAGCGGGCCCGGATGGGCAGGATCGGCCAGGAGCGGATCAGCGGGCCGCTCTCCTGGCGGAACTCGCAAGCGTCGCTGCTCGCCGCCTACGCCGCCGCCTGCCGTGACCGCGCTCCGGCGTCGGCGGGCGCCCCGGACAGGGCAGGGAAGAGGCCGCGCCGTTGAGCGATGACACGATACGCCTGGTCACGATCGGGCGGATTCTCCGTCGGCGCTGGCGGATTCTCACCGTCCTCGCCGTGGTGGGCGCGCTCGTCGGCTGCGGCGTCTCGCTGCTGTTCCCGCCGCGTTACACGACGTCGGCATCGGTGCTGCTGCCGGGGGCGTGGCAGGAGCGCGAGCTGCTGACCCAGGCGGAGATCGCGGCCAGTTCGGCGGTGGTCGACCGCGCGGCCGCCGCGCTCGGCTGGACCGGGGTCGGCGGCCGCGAGCTGCGGGGCCGGGTGAGCGCCAAGGCCGCCGACGGGAACATCATCAAGATCTCGGGTACGGCCGACACCCCGGAGCGCGCGCAGCGGCTCTCCGACCAGGTGGCCCAGCAGTTCGTCACCTTCGCCGCGCGGCTCTCGGGCGACAACACCGACCCCGAGGCGGCGGCGCGGCCCGAGGCACTGCGGCAGATGGTGATGCAGACCAGCCGCCGCATCACCGACCTGGCCGACGCGGCCGGTCCGGGGCAGACCGTGGAGAGCGTGCAGACCCGCACCGAGCTCGCGAAGCTGCGCACCGCGCTGCAGGAGGCCGTCAAGAAGCTGGACCGGGCCGACCCGGCCGCCAACAAGGCCAACATGGTCGTCATGGGGCCGGCGGCCCGGCCGGCCGGCGAGGCACCGCCGACGAGGACACAGCTCATCGCCGCCGGGGCGCTGCTGTTCTTCCTGTTCGCGGTCATCGGCCATCTCACCGCCGCACGGATGAGTCGCCGGCTGCGCACCGAACCGGAGATCGCCGCGGCGCTGGGCTCGGCGCTGCTGGGTACCGTCGACGTACCGGGTGAACGGCCCGCGCACCGGCCGGAAAGCCGTGGCCCGCGGGCCCGGATCCGCCGGCTGCTGGGCGTCGACGTCCGGTGGGACACACCGGCCCCGCAGCCCTCCGGCGACGAGGCCGGCAGGCGGATCCGCTACCGGCGGGTGTGCGCCCGCCTCCGGGACCAATTACCCTCCCCCCGGCGGCTGCTGGTCGTCGTCCCGGACGGCGACGAGATCGCCCGCCGGGCCGCCGGGCAGCTCGCCGCCGAGGCGGGGAGCGATCTGCCGCTGCGGGTGGTGGGGGTTCCGGTGTCCCGGCCGCTGGTGCCGGACCGCGACGACGAGTCCGGTGCCCTGGTCGTGCTCAGCGCGGGCAACTGGACCGCGGGGGAGCTCGCCGGCATCGCCGGGGCGTGCGCGGACGCCGGGCACGAGGTCGTCGGCATCGTCCTCGCCGGCACGGTCCGGGCCCGTCCGGCGCGGTCCGCCGGCCGTCCCCCGGAGGGCGCCGCGCCGGCGCTCGCGGTCGGCGACGGCGCGAGGGGAGGTCCGGGGTGACGACGAGCACGGCTTCGGAGTCGGCCGCCGCTCCGCTCCTCGACCTGCAGGCGCTGGTGGTCGCGGTGCGCAGGCGCCGCCGCCTCTGGTGCTCCATGGCGCTGCTGGGGCTGCTGTTCGGCGCGGCGGTGGCGGTCCTGCTGCCGCCACCGCCGGCCGCGGTGACCAAGGTGCTGGTCGCGCACCAGGCGGACCAGCCGAACGACCCCGGAACGCTGATCCGCACCGACGTCGCGCTGCTGCAGACCACGCGGATCGCCGATGAGGCTCTGCGGTCCCTCAAGTCCCCGGAAAAGCCCGAGGACTTCATGCACGACTACGGGGGTAGCGGCTTGACCAACAACCTGCTGCAGATCAATGTGACAGGTGACAGCGACGCGAAAGCGGTGGCCCGGGCCAAGGCACTGGCCGACGCGTTCGTCGCGGACCACGTGAGGCGGATACAGGAAGCCGCGGACGCCGAGGCCAAGGCCCTGCTCGACCAGCGTGGCCGGATGCAGGACGAACTCGCCCAGGTCAACAAGGCGATCGGGGACCGGTCGCCGGGGAGCGACCCGAAGGCGTCGGCGAGCATCGAGTCCCTCTTCGCCCGGCGGGCCGAACTCACCTCGCGGATCACCGATTTCGGCCAGCGCGCCGCGGAGGCGCGCACCGGCACGCCCAAGCTCGTCGCCGGCACACAGATCGTGGACACCCCGCGCGCGGTGCGGCACTCCCTGCCCAAGGCCGCTGCCACCGACGCGGCGATCGGGCTCGTCCTCGGACTCGTCCTCGGACTCGCGGTGGCCGCGGTCGGCACGGTGGTGACGGACCGCCCCGTGCTGCGCCGGGAGATCGCGGCGAACCTCGGCGCCTCGGTCATCGCGGAGCTGCCCCGAGTGCCCCGCCGGAGAGCCGGGCGGTGGCAGCGCCGACGGAGCCGGGCTGCACGCGAACGGCTCACCGCGACCCTGGCCCGCACCGTGCGCGGCTCCGCGGAACCGGTGTCGCTGCTGGAACTGGGCTGTGCGCACAGCACGAGCGTGATCGCCCTGGACCTCGCCGGTGCGCTGGCGGCGGAGGGGCCGGTGGTCGTCGTCGACGGTCTGCCCGGCCCCCAGCTCGCCGACAGCCCCCGGCAGCCGGGAGACCCGGTCGTGGTCGGCGGCGAGCGTGCCGCGGCCGTGCCGCGTGAGACGCGCCGGCTCGGCGTCGGCTCGGTCGCGCCCGGCACGGCGTGGACCGACCTCCGGTACCTCGGCACCCGGACCGTGCTCGTCGTGCGTGCCGGGCACGGCAGCGCCGCATGGCTGCACACCGTGGCGCGGCAACTCGCCGACCAGCGCGTCCCGGTGATCGGTGTGGTGCTGATCGACCCCGATCCGCGCGACCGGACCGACGGCACGCTGTGGGACGGTCCGCACACCGCGCAGCGCGGCCGGAACGAGCGGCCGGCCCGGCAGAGCGGGACGGGCCGGCGGCGGACGGAATGGCTACCGATGCGGGCCGCACGGGTCCCGGACAGCGACCAGGAGGTGCTGTAGGACATGTGTGGCATCGCGGGCACGTACCGATGGCCGGACGGGAAGGCCGTGACCGACCGGCTCACCGATACCCTCGCCCACCGCGGTCCGGACGGGGCGGGCCGGTACAGCCATCCCGCCGGTGACGGCGAAGTGCACCTCGGGCACCGCCGGCTGGCCATCATCGACCTGTCCGGGACCGGCGCCCAGCCGATGGTCTCGGGCGGCCTCGCCCTGACGTACAACGGCGAGCTGTACAACGCGCCCGAGCTGCGTGCCGAACTGGCCGCCGCCGGGGTGCGCTTCCGCGGCACCTCCGACACCGAGGTGCTGCTGGAGGCCTGGCGGCGCTGGGGCACGGACTGCCTGCCCCGGCTGCGCGGCATGTTCGCGTTCGGGATCTTCGACGAGCGGACCGGTGAACTGGTCCTCGCCCGGGACCAGTTGGGCATCAAGCCGCTGTTCCTGCTCCGGCGCGGCGAGGGCCTGGTGTTCGCCTCCGAGCTCAAGGCGCTCGCCGCCACCGGCGGGTCGCTGGAGGTGGACCATGCGGCGCTGGTGGCCTCGCTCCTCTACTACTGGGTGCCGGACTCGCGGTGCGCGTTCCGCGAGGCGGAGAAGCTGCCGCCGGGGAGCTGGCTCCGGTGCCGGCCCGACGGCCGGGTGGAGCGCGGCCGGTACTGGCACCTGAAGGACGTCGCCGCCGAGGGGCGGGACCGGGCCCGCGGCGGCGAACGGCCGGACCTGGCCGCCGTCGTCGAGGAGTCGACCCGGCGTCACCTGCTCTCCGACGTACCCGTGGCGACCTTCCTCTCCGGCGGTCTCGACTCCAGCTACCTGACCGCGCTGGCGGCCCGCGACCGGCCCGGGATCTCCGCTTACACGATCGGGTTCCGCGCCGAGGACGCCAGGTTCGAGGCGATGCCGGACGACCTCCGCTACGCCCGGCAGGTGGCCGGGCGGTTCGGTGTCGACCTGCACGAGATCGAGATCGCTCCGGACGTGCTCGATCTGCTGCCGCGGATGACGTACCACCTGGACGAGCCGATCGGCGACCCCGCCGCGATCAACACGTTCCTGATCTGCGAGGCCGCCCGGGAGGCCGGGGTCAAGGTGATGCTCTCGGGGATGGGCGCCGACGAACTGTTCGCCGGTTACCGCAAGCACCTGGCCAACCTGCTCGCGCTGCGCTACCAGCGCGTCCCGCGGCCCCTGCGGCGCGGCCTGTCCGCGGCCGTGGACCGGCTGCCGGTCGCCACGGCCCGCCGGGGGTACCGGTCGGTGCGGTTCGCGAAGCGGTTCCTCTCCTTCGCCGATCTGCCGGAGGAGACCGCGTTCCGGCGCAGCTACACCATGTACGACCGGGACGAACTGCTCGCCCTGGTCGATCCGGACCTGGCCGGGACCGTCGAGGACGTGCTGACCGAGCACGCGGACATCTACCAGGACAACGACCTCGACGACTTCGTCAACCGCATGTGCCTGGGCGACGCCCGGATGTTCCTGCCGGGCCTGAACCTCGCCTACACGGACCGGTCGAGCATGGCCGCGTCGACCGAGGTGCGGGTGCCGTACGTGGACGTCGAGGTGGTCAAGGCGGCGTTCGCGGTGCCCGGCGATCGCAAGATCGTCGGACGGCAGGGCAAGGCCGTCCTCAAGGAGGCGGCCGCCTCGGTCCTGCCCCGGGAGATCGTGTACCGGCCCAAGGGCCTGTTCAGCGCCCCGCTGCGGGCCTGGATGAGCCGGGACCTGGCACCGCTGGTGCGCGAGGTGGTGCACGACGGCGTGCTCGTCAACTCCGGGCTCCTGCGCCGTGACGCGCTCGCGCGCATGGTCGCCGAGGACGCCGCCGGGCAGCGGGACTTCTCCAAACATCTGTGGCATGTGCTGACCCTCGAGTACTGGTATCGCGGCGCGACCTCCGGGTCCGGCCGGAACGCTCACTGACGGCGTGGAAACAAGGGGACTTCGGGTGAAACAGGTTGTGCAGAACTACAAGAGCGGCGAGCTGGCGGTGCTCGACGTGCCGGTACCGGGGTGCAAGCCGGGCGGGGTGCTGGTCCGCAGCGCCTACTCGCTGATATCCACCGGGACCGAGCTGATGAAGGTGTCCGAGGCCGGCATGTCGATGCTGGGCAAGGCCCGTTCCCGGCCGGACCAGGTGGCCAAGGTCATGCAGAGCGTGGCCACCAACGGGGTGCCCGCCACCTACCGCAAGGTGATGGGCAAGCTGGACTCGTACACGCCGCTGGGCTATTCGCTGTGCGGGGTGGTCGAGCAGGTCGGCACCGGGACCGACGATGTGAAGGTCGGCGACCTCGTGGCCTGCGCCGGCAACGAGCACGCGCTGCACGCCGAGCTGAACTGGGTGCCGAAGAACCTCTACGCCCGGGTTCCGGACGGCCTCGCGGCGCGGCACGCGGCCTTCGGCACCGTCGGGTCGATCGCGATGCAGGGCGTCCGCCGCGGCGAGCCGCAACTCGGCGACGTGGCGCTGGTCATCGGCCTCGGGCTGATCGGGCAGCTGGTGGTGCAGCTGCTGGCCGCCTCGGGGGTCCGCGTCGTCGGGGCCGACCCCGACCCGGTGCGCTGCGAGCTCGCCGAGCGCCTGGGCGCCGCGGCCTGCGGCGATCCCGGGTCCGCGGCCGTGGAGGCCGCCGTCGCCGAGCTCACCGGCGGTCACGGCGTGGACCAGGTGTATCTGGCCGCCGGCGGCGGCAGCAACCAGCCCGTCGAGCTGGCCGCCCGCTTGAGCCGGGACCGCGGCCGGGTCGTCGACATCGGCAAGTGCCGCCTGGACCTGCCGTGGAACGCGTACTACGAGAAGGAGCTCGACGTCCGGTTCTCCCGCAGTTACGGCCCCGGGCGCTACGACCCGGAGTACGAGATCGAGGGGCGGGACTACCCGATCGGCCACGTTCGCTGGACCGAGCGCCGCAACCTGGCGTGCTTCCTCGATCTCCTCGCCCGCGGCCGCGTCGACGTGGAGCCCCTGGTCTCCCACATCGCCGACTTCGACGACGCCGTCGAGACGTACCGGCGCCTGGAGGGCGGCGAACTGAAGGCCGTGGCCGTGCTGTTCCGGTACCCCGGGCACGCGGTGGAAGCCGAGGCCCCGGTGGTCACGGTGCCCACGGTGAACGTACGGCGGAGTCCGGCCCGGTCCGCCAAGGGGCCGGTGCGGCTGGCGTTCGTCGGCGCGGGAAACTACGCGACGTCGATGCTGCTGCCGCACCTGGCGCAGCGCCACGGCGTCGAGTTGTCCGCGGTCGTCACCACGACGGCGCTGTCCGCGGCCAACGCGAAGCGGAAGTTCGGCTTCGCCGGGGCGACCACCGATCTCGACGCCGTGCTCGGCGACCCGGCCGTCGACGCGGTGTTCGTGGTCACCCGCCACAGCTCGCACGCCGAACTGACCCGGAGGGCGCTGCTGGCCGGCAAGGCGGTGTTCGTGGAGAAGCCCCTGGCGCTCACCGAGGACGAGCTGGCCGGTGTGCTCTCGGCGGTGGAGGAGTCCGGCAACGACCGGCTGCAGGTGGGCTTCAACCGCCGGTTCGCACCGCTGCTGCGGGAGGCCAGGAAGCGGTTCGGCGCCCGGACCGGCCCGGCGAGCCTCCGCTACCTGGTCAACGCGGGCCGGCTGGCGCACGGCAGCTGGTATCTCCAGCAGGGCACCGAGGGCTCGCGGTTCGCCGGTGAGGGCGGGCACTTCATCGACACGGCGAGCTGGCTGCTCGGGGCCGACCCGGTATCGGTGTACGCGGTCGCCACGTCCGGCAACGAGGATCTGCAGGCCGTGCTGCGCTACCCGGACGGGTCCACCGCCACCATCAGCTACGTCACCACCGGCGCGTCCGGCTTCCCCAAGGAGACGCTGGACCTGGTCGCGGACGGCAAGGTGCTGAGGCTCGACGACTTCGTCCGTGCCTCGGTGTTCGCGGACGGAGGGGCCGGCCGCGGGCGGTGGGTCAGCTCGCGGCTGCCCAAGGCCCGGGACAAGGGCCAGAACGCCGAACTGGCCGCGTTCGTCAAGGCCGTGCGGACCGGCGGGCCGATGCCGGTGCCGCTGGAGTCGCTGGTCGCCACCACGGCGGCCACCCTCGCCGTGCGGGCCGGCCTGGCCGGCGGTGCGCCGGTGACCTTGGCGAGGGCGCGATGACCATGGACGCGGGCTGGTACCTGCGGCGGTTGTCCCGGATGGGACCGCGGGAGGTCGGCGGCCGGGCGGGCGACGCGGTGCGCAGACGGCGGTGGCGGTCGGCGCCGCCGGACTGCCCGAGCGTGACCGGCGCCCGGTTCACCGCGGTGCTGCCCGCCGGGACGATCGCCGCGATACCCCCGGACGCCGTGAAACGTCTCCTCGCCGAGGCGGACCGGCTGATGTACGGGCACGCCGAGTATTTCGGGGTGGTCCGCGACGACCTGGCCGACCCGGACTGGTGGCGCGACCCGAAGACCGGGCGCCGGGCTCCGTGGGGCTACGCCTTCGACCTGCCGTACCGGAACGAGGACGCGGTCGGGGACATCAAGCAGATCTGGGAGCTGTCCCGGCATCAGTACCTCACCGTGCTCGCCGCCGCCTACGCGGTCACCGGGGACGAGCGGTACGCCGAGCGCGTGGCCGGGCACCTGCGGTCGTGGTGGGCGGCCAACGCGCCGCTGCGCGGCGTGCATTGGATCAGCGGCATCGAGCTGGGGATCCGGCTGCTGTCCTGGGTGTGGATCCGCCGGCTGCTCGACGGCTGGCCGGGCGCGGCCGGGCTGTTCGAGGGCAACCCGGTGGCGCGGAACCAGATCTGGCACCACCAGCGCTGGCTGGCCGCCTTCCCCAGCCGGGGGTCCTCGGCGAACAACCACGTCATCGCCGAGGCCGCCGGGCAGTTCGCCGCGGCCTGCGCGTTCGGGTGGTTCCCCTCCTCGGCGCGCTGGCGGTCCGGCGCGCTGCGCTCGCTGGAGCGGCATTTGCGCGGCAACACCTTCCCCTCCGGCCTCAACCGCGAGCTGGCCACCGAGTACCACGGACTCGTCCTGGAGCTCGGCCTGGCCGCGCTGGCCGAGGCGGATGCCGCCGCCGTGCCGGTCCCCGCGTCGATCCGGCCGGTGCTGCTGCGGATGACCGACGCGCTCGCGGCCGTCGTGGACGGCCGGCTGCGGCCGCCGCGGCAGGGGGACGCGGACGACGGGCACGGTCTGGTCGTGGACGGCGCGGGCACCGACCGCTGGGCCTCGCTGCTGGCCACCGGGGACGCCGTGTTCGGCCGGCTCGCCTGGTGGCCGGCGGTGACCGGCGCCGATGTGCGCACCCCGCTGCTGGCCGCGCTCATCCGGCCGTACCCGAAGAAGAGAACCGCACCGGCCGTGGGCCGCCCGGCGAGCCGGCCGGGCCACTTCGCCGACGCGGGCATGACCATCCTGCGCGCTCCGGAAGGGACGGGAGAGATCTGGTGCCGCTGCGACGGCGGTCCGCACGGGTTCCTGTCCATCGCCGCGCACGCCCACGCGGACGCGCTGTCCGTGGAGGTCCGGCACGACGGGGTCGACGTGCTCGCCGACCCGGGGACGTTCTGCTACCACGGGCAGCCCGAGTGGCGGCGGTACTTCCGGTCGACCCTCGGCCACAACTCCCTGCAACTGGACGGCGGCGACCAGTCCGTCTCCGGCGGCCCGTTCCTGTGGACCCGGCACGCCCGCAGCCGCGTCCTGGTCGCGGACACATCCGGCGCCTCCTACGGCGGGACGGCACGCTGGAGCGCCGAGCACTACGGTTACCAGCGCTCCGTGCACCGCCGCTGCGTGGAACTGACCGCCGCGAGCCGGGAGTTGCGGGTGGTCGACGAGGTGCGCGGCCCGAGCCGGTCCGTACGCCTGGCGTTCCACCTCGGCCCGGCGATCGCCGCGGACCTGGTGGGGAACCGGGCGGTGCTCGCCTGGACCCGGGACGGCGAGGACCGCTCCGCGGTGCTCGACCTGCCTGCCCAACTGTGCTGGCGGGCGCATCGCGGCGAGACGGACCCGCCGCTGGGCTGGTACTCCGCCGGCTTCGGGCGCAAGGAACCCTCCACCACGCTGGTCGGCACCGGCTTCGCCGACGGCGCGGAGGGGTTCACCACCGTACTCAGGTTCCGCGGCTAGGGGGACACGTGGGGATCAAGTGGCGGCACTGGGCGGTGCCGACGGCACCGCTGGCGCTGGTCCTGCTGGCGGCGACCGGCTGTACGAGCACGTCCGGCGCCCCGGCGGAGCCGGCCGGTACGCCCTCCGCGTCCGGGGTGCCCTCCACGTCCGTGGCCCGGGTGTGCGCCAAGCCCGCGGCCGGGCCGGAGAAGGCGCCGGCGGGCGCGGTGACGGTCGACCCTGCTGTGGTCGGCGACCTGGCCGCGAAGACCAAGAGCAGCCCCCCGAAGACCACGTTCTGGCTTCGGCCGGGCACGCACAGGCTCGAACCGGACCGCTACGCCCAGGTCATCCCCAAGGAGGGGGACAGCTTTCTCGGTGCGCCGGGCGCGGTGCTCGACGGCCGGAAGACCAACCAGTACGCGTTCGGCGGCACCGCCCGCGACGTCACCGTCCAGTACCTGACCGTGCAGGGTTTCGTCGCGCCGCAGAACGAGGGCGTGGTCAACCACGACTCGGCCGACGGGTGGGTGATCGAGCACGCGACGGTCCAGAACAACTCCGGTGCCGGGCTGATGGCCGGTGCCCGCCAGCGGGTCCGCGCCAGTTGTCTGCGCGGCAACGGACAGTACGGAATGAACGTGTACAAGGCAGGTGACCCCATCAGCGGCCTGGTGGTCGAGGGCAACGAGATCACGGCCAACAACACCGACGACTGGGAGCGACGGCAGCAGGGCTGCGGCTGCACCGGAGGCGTCAAGTTCTGGGCCGTCAACGGCGCCGACGTACGCGGCAACTGGGTGCACGACAACCGCGGAACCGGGTTGTGGGCGGACACCAACAACAACGATTTCCGCATCGAGGACAACGTGCTCGAGGCCAACGACGGTGCCGCGCTGATCTACGAGACCAGCTACAACGCGGTCATCCGGAACAACACGTTCCGACGGAACAACTGGGTCGAGGGCCGCAAGTACGCCGACCGCGGCGACGACTTCCCGTTCGCGACGATCTATCTGTCCGAGTCGGGCGGCGAACCACGGGTCCGGGCCCGCACGGACAAGATCGAGATCTACCGGAACGTGCTGGAGAACAACTGGTCCGGGATCACCCTGTGGGAGAACGCCGACCGGTTCTGCAACAGCCCGGCCAACACCTCGTCCGGTGACTGCACATTGCTGGTGAAGAGCACCGACCGCTGCGCACAGCCGACGATCGCCGCCGCGCCGCTCTACGCCGACTGCCGGTGGAAGACCCAGCGGGTGGACATCCACGACAACCGCTTCGTGCTGGACACGTCCGTCGTCAAGTGCACGGAGAAGTGCGACCGGATGGCGGTGCTGGCCAACTACGGCACCTATCCGGACTGGTCGCCGTACAAGGGCGAGCCGGTGGCCGAGGCGATCACCGGCAAGCAGCAGAACCGCTGGCACGACAACGTCTACCTCGGACCGTGGAAGTTCGTGGCCCACGACCCGAGCCGGGTGCTCGACTCCGGGCAGTGGCAGGGCACGCCGTACCAGCAGGACGCGGGCAGCACCTTCCGGCCGCAGGCCGGTGGTTGAGGTGGGCCGGGACCTGACGCGCGACGGGCCGCCGGGCGGACCGGACACCTCTGGCACGAACACTGCGGGCACACGGCCCGGCGCCGAGCCGCGCCATGCCGGCACGCCGAGGATCGTCGGCATGGTCTGGGGGCTGCTGGTCCTCGACACGCTCGGCTCCGCCGGGGCGAGGACCATCGTCCCGCTGCCCCGCTCCCTCATCCAGCTGGCCACCATGGGCGCGCTGGTCACCGCGTTCGCGCTGGCGCTCGCCCTCAATCTCCGGCTGCGCATCCGGGCCAGCGCCTTCCTGTTCCTGCTCACCCTGCTGCTGGTGACGAGCGTGATCTCCAGCGCGCACCTGGAGTCCGGGTTCGGCGCGCTGTTCCGCTGCACCCGGCTGGCTCTCTTCGTCGGCACGCTGTGGCTGCTCAGCCGCTGGTGGGACGGCGGCGAGACATTCGTCCGGTACCACATCCGGATGTACTTCGCGGTGCTCGCGTCGGTGGCCGCCGGCCTGCTCGTCTCACCGGGCGCAGCCATGCCCGATCTCTACGGCGGGCGGCTGGTCGGCGCGCTGTGGCCGCTCACCCCGCCGCAGATCGGCCAGTACGCCGCGGTGATCATCGGGCTCACCGTGCTGCTCGTCCTGGGCCGCCGGACCACCAGGGGCAGCGCGGCGGCGGTCATCGTGCCGTCGCTCGTCCTGCTCGCGCTGACCCATACCCGGACGGCCACGCTCGGCCTGTTCATCGGGCTGGCGTTGGCGATCGGCTCGCTCGTCCTGACCAGCGCCGCCGCCCGCCGGTTCTTCGCCTGGACCGTGCTGTGCGCCATCGTGGCCGCGGTGGGGCTGAGCTCCGTGCTGCAGGCGTGGTTCCTGCGCGGGCAGAGCCAGGAGAACTTCTCCAACCTCACCGGCCGGGCCAAGGTCTGGGACGCCCTGCTGGCAGCGCCCCGGTCGACCTCGGAGCAGTTGTTCGGCGTGGGCCTGGGCGACAAGTCGTTCGGCGGGCTGCCGATCGACAACAGCTGGCTGGCCGTCTACCACGAGCAGGGCCTGACCGGCGCCGCCATCGTGGCGGCGGTCATCATCGTGCTGGGCGGCGTCGCGTTGCTGCGGCCACCGTCGCTGTCGAGGGCCTGCGCGATCTTCCTGATCAGCTACTGCGCGATCGCGTCGTACACCGAGGCCGGGCTGGGCGACGCCTCGCCGTATCTGCTGCATCTGACCGTGGCCGCCTCGCTGTTGACGGCACCCGCCACGGCCGCTCCCCTGCCGGCGCCCGACGTCCCCCGGCGACGCGTACCGCGGTGGGCCCAGAGACCGGAGGTGACCTGAGCATGCATGTCCTCGTGGTGCACAACCGCTACTCCTCGGCGCAGCCGAGCGGGGAGAACAAGGTCGTCGACCAGGAGGTGGAGCTGCTGCGCGCGGCCGGCCACCGGGTCGGGGTGTTCGAGCGGCGCAGCGACGACATCGCCGCCCGGTCCCTGCCGGGCAAGGCCGCGGTGCCGCTGCTGGTGCCGTGGAACCCGGCGGTCCGCGCGGAGCTCGCCGCCCGGCTCCGTGCCGAACGGCCGGACGTGGTGCATGTCCACAACGTCTTCCCGCTCCTGTCGCCCGCGGTGCTGGCCGCCTGTGCCGACGCCGGTGTGCCCGCCGTCGCCACGCTGCACAACTACACCCAGGTCTGCCCGCCCGGCACGCTGCAGCGGGACGGCCGGCCGTGCGCCGAGTGCGTCGGGTCGGCGCCGCTGCCCGCCGTCCGGCACGGCTGCTACCGGGGCTCCCGGCTGGCGACGGTGCCGCTCGCGGTCAGCCTGTCGGTCAACCGGCGGCGCTGGTGGTCCGGCGTGGAGCGGTTCTTCTGCATCTCCGCGGCGCAGCGCGACGTCCTGGTGCGGGCCGGCATGCCGGCCGAGCGGCTGGCGGTGAAGCACAACTTCGTGCCGGATCCGGGCGGTTGCCGAACGGGCGGCGGCGAGCATCTGCTCTATCTCGGCAGGCTCGCGGAGGCCAAGGGTGTGCGGCTGCTCATGGCCGCGTGGGACGAGATCGCGGCGGGCGGCGGTGTGGGTGTGCCGCTCGTGATCGCCGGGGCGGGGCCGCTGGAGCGGGAGGTGACCGCCTGGGCGGCGGGCCGGGACGACGTGCGGTACGTCGGCCTGTACGACACGGCACGGTGCCGGCAGGCCGTCGCGCGGTCGGTCGCCGTGGTGGCTCCCTCGACGTGGCTGGAGGCGTTCGGCCTGGTGGTCGTGGAGGCGATGGCGGCGGGGGTCCCGGCCGTCGCCGCCGGTCACGGCGCCTTCGTCGAACTCGTCGAGGACGGGGTGACCGGGCTGCTGCACCGGCCGGGCGAGCCCGCCTCGCTCGCGTCCTGCCTGCGCCGGATCACGGCCGGGCCGGACCGCAACCGGGAGATGGGACAGGCGGCCCGGCGCCGTTACGAGCAGGGGTTCAGCCCGGCCGTCGGGCTCGAGCGCCTGGTGGAGGGATACCGCACCGCGATCGCGGGTCGGTCCGGCGGCGGGGACGGCCCGCCGCCGGCAGAAAACGGAAACGCTGGCTCGCGGCGGGGCACCCGCGCGGGCAGGGATGGGGGCAGTAGATGACACGATGCCGACTCTGCGGCTCGGCGGCGATGGGGAGCGTCGTCGATCTGGGGGCGACCCCGCCGTGCGAGAGCTTCCTCGCCGCGGACCAACTGGACCGGCCGGAACCGGCGTACCCGCTGCACCTGCGGGTCTGCACCGACTGCTGGCTCGCGCAGATCCCTCCGCTGATCACGCCGGAGGACACGTTCAAGGAGTACGCGTACTTCTCCTCCTACTCGACCTCCTGGGTGGAGCACGCGCGCACGTTCGTCGCCGACGCCGTACAGCGGCTGGGTCTCGGCCCCGACGCCTTCGTGGTCGAGGTCGCGAGCAACGACGGGTATCTGCTCCGGCACGTGGTGGACCGGGGGATCCGCTGCCTCGGCATCGAGCCGTCGGTGAACGTCGGTGCCGCGGCACGGGACGCGGGTGTGCCCACGCTCACGGAGTTCCTGTCCCCGGCCACCGGCTCGGCCGTCCGCGCCGAGCACGGCCCGGCGGACCTGGTCGTGGCCAACAACGTGTACGCGCACATCCCCGACGTGGTCGGGTTCACCCAGGGGCTGCGCGCCCTGGTCGCCGACGACGGCTGGGTCTCCATCGAGGTGCAGCACCTGCTGACCCTGATCGAGGAGAACCAGTACGACACGATCTACCACGAGCACTTCCAGTACTACACGGTCGCGTCCGCGATCCGGGCGCTGGCGAGCGGCGGACTGGCGCTCGTGGACGTCGAGTTGCTGCCCACGCACGGCGGCTCCATCCGGCTGTGGGCCCGGCCGGCCGAGGTGGCCGGCGAGCCGAGCATTGGGGTATCCCCTGCTCGAGCGGAGCCGAGAGCTTGGGGAAAGGTGGCCGAGGTGCTGGCCAGGGAGAAGGCCGCCGGGCTGCAGGAGCTGTCCGGGTACACCGAGTTCTCCGCCCGGGTGGCCAAGGTGCGCCGGGACCTCCTGAAGTTCCTTGTCGAGGCGGCCGAGCGCGGCGAGACGGTCGTCGGCTACGGCGCCCCGGGCAAGGGCAACACCCTGCTCAACCACTGCGGCATCCGGCCCGACCTGCTCGCGTACACGGTCGACCGCAACCCCTACAAGCACGGCAGGTTCACCCCGGGCACCCGCATCCCGATCCTGCCGCCCGAGCAGATCGGCATCGACAGACCTGACTACGTCCTCGTCCTCCCGTGGAACCTGCGGGCCGAGCTGGTCGAGCAACTGTCCTTCGTGCACGACTGGGGCGGCCGCCTTGTCTTTCCCATACCTGAATTGAGCATTGTCGAGGTCGAGCGATGAAGGTCGTCCTGTTCTGCGGCGGTTACGGGATGCGGATGCGCAGCGGGGCCTCCGACGACGTGCCCAAGCCGATGGCGATGGTCGGCCCGAGACCGCTGATCTGGCACGTCATGCGCTACTACGCGCACTTCGGGCACACGGAGTTCATCCTGTGCCTCGGGTACGGGGCTCATCACATCAAGGACTTCTTCCTCAACTACGAGGAGACGACGTCCAACGACTTCGTGCTGCGGGGCGGGCGGGCCGAGCTGCTGTCCACCGACATCTCCGACTGGACGATCACCTTCGCGCAGACCGGCGTCGAGTCGCCGATCGGGGAGCGGCTGCGCCGGGTGCGGCACCACCTGGACGGCGACGAGATGTTCCTCGCCAACTACGCCGACGTGCTCACCGACGCCCCGCTGCCGGAGATGATCGACCGGTTCGCCCGGCGTGACGCCGGGGCGTCGATGATGGTGGTGCCGCCGCAGTCCTCGTTCCACTGCGTGGAACTGGGCGAGAACGGCCTGGTCGGGGGCATCACGGCGGTGAGCGACATGCCGCTGTGGGAGAACGGCGGCTACTTCGTGCTCCGCCAGGAGGTCTTCGACCACATCCCGGAGAACGGGGACCTGGTCGCCGACGGATGCGCCCAACTGGCCAAGGAAGGACGGCTGGTGGCGCATCAGCACCGCGGCTTCTGGAAGCCGACCGACACCGTGAAGGAGCGGGCCGCGCTCGACGCCGCCTACGTTCGGGGCGACCGCCCGTGGGCCGTGTGGGAGCGGGACAGCGTGGGAGTGCGGGCGTGATCCGGCTCGGGGCCGGGCCCCTGGACCGGATCGTCGCGGTGGGCGCGCACTGCGACGACATCGCCATCGGCGCCGGCGGCACGCTGCTGACGATGTGCCTCGCGCGGCCGGGTATCCGCGTCGACGCGCTGGTGCTCTCCGGCGGTGGCGGCGAGCGGGAGCAGGAGGAGCGGGCCGCGCTCGCCGCCTTCTGCCCCGGCGCCGAACTGCGGCTGACCGTACTCAAGTTGCCGGACGGCCGGTTTCCCGCGCACTGGGAGGAGGCCAAGGCCGCGGTCGAGGAGCTGCGCGCGCGGACCGAGCCGGATCTGGTGCTCGCGCCGCGTACCGAGGACGCGCACCAGGATCACCGCGGCCTGGCGAAGCTGATGTCCACCGCGTTCCGCGACCACCTGACGCTCGGCTACGAGATCGTCAAGTGGGACGGCGATCTCGGCCGTCCGCCGGCGTACCAGCCGCTGTCGCCGGAGATCGCCGAACAAAAGGTGCGGCTGCTGCAGGAGCACTACCCCTCGCAGCGGCACCGGCCCTGGTACGACCGGGAGGCCTTCCTCGGCCTCGCACGGATCCGGGGCATCGAATGCCACGCGCGCTACGCCGAGGCGTTCGCCGTCACCAAACTCACGCTCGATCTGGGGGACTGAACTTTGCGCGTACTGCTGACCGGACACCAGGGCTACCTGGGCACCGTGATGGCCCCGGTACTGGCGGCCGCCGGGCACGAGGTCGTCGGCCTCGACGCCGGCCTGTTCGCGGACTGCGTGCTGGGCCCGACGCCCGCGGACCCGCAGGGGCACCGGGTGGACCTGCGCGACGTCACGGCCGACCACGTGGCCGGGGTGGACGCCGTGATCCACCTGGCCGCGCTCTCCAACGACCCGCTGGGATCACTGGCACCGGAACTCACCTACGACATCAACCACCATGCCTCCGTACGGCTGGCCCGGCTGGCCCGCGACGCCGGGGTGCGGCGCTTCCTGTACGCGTCGACCTGCTCCGTCTACGGCGCCGCCGGCGGCGCCGACCTGGTGACCGAGGACGCCCCGCTGCGCCCGGTGACACCGTACGCGGAGTCCAAGGTGCGGGTGGAGGACGACCTGCACGCGCTGGCCGACGGCGATTTCAGCCCGGTGTTCATGCGCAACGCCACCGCCTTCGGCTACTCGCCCCGGCTGCGCGCCGACATCGTGCTGAACAACCTGGTGGGCCACGCGCTCCTGTCCGGCGAGGTGCTGGTGCTCTCCGACGGCACCCCCTGGCGCCCGCTGGTGCACGCCGCCGACATCGCACGGGCCTTCGCGGCCGCGCTGACCGCGCCACGGGAAGCGGTGCACGACCGCGCGTTCAACATCGGCAGCGAGACCAACAACGTCACGGTCGCCGAGATCGCCGAGCAGGTCGCCGAGGCGGTGTCCGGCGCGAAGGTGGTGATCACCGGGGAGACCGGTGCCGATCCGCGGTCGTACCGGGTGGACTTCTCCCGGTTCCGCGCCGCGATCCCCGGCTTCGACTGCGAGTGGACGGTGCGGCAGGGCGCGCTCGAACTCGCCGACGCCTACCGGAAGTTCGGGCTGACCCGGGAGGACTTCGAGCGGCGCTTCACCCGGCTGGCCGTGCTGCGCGCGGCGTCCGACGCCGGCGCCGTCGACGACACCCTGCGGTGGCGCCGGTGACCTCGGTCGGCGAACAGATGCACGCGCTGGTGGAGCGGCTGTACCCGCTGTGCCGGAGCATCACCGGCGACGGTGTGCGCGCCACCCTGGAGATCGTCGGCGAGTACGTCCCGCTGCGGGTGCACGAGGTGCCGACCGGGACCCAGGTGCTCGACTGGACGGTGCCGCAGGAGTGGAACATCCGGGACGCGTACATCGCCGACACCGCCGGCAACCGGGTCGTCGACTTCGCCGCGTCCAGCCTGCACGTGCTCGGCTACAGCGTGCCGGTGTCGCGGACCATGCCGCTGTCCGAGCTGCGCGGACACCTGCACACCCTTCCCGACCACCCGAGTTGGGTGCCGTACCGCACCAGCTACTACCGGCCCGAATGGGGGTTCTGCCTGGCGCAGGAGACCTTGGACGCGCTGCCGGACGGCGACTACGAGGTGCGTATCGACTCCACGCTCGCGGACGGCCACCTCACCTACGCCGAGCACGTGGTCCCCGGCCGGGTCCCCGACGAGGTGATCGTCTCCTGCCACGTCTGCCACCCGTCGCTGGCCAACGACAACCTGGCGGGCATCGCGGTGGCGACGTTCCTGGCCCGCGCGCTGGCACGGGAAACGCCGTACTACACCTACCGGTTCCTCTACGCGCCCGGCACCATCGGGGCGATCACCTGGCTGGCCCGCAACGCGGAACGGATCGATCAGGTCAAGCACGGGCTCGTACTGGCCTGCGCGGGCGACTCGGGCCAACTGACGTACAAGCGGAGCAGGCGCGGCGACGCGGAGATCGACCGGGTGATGCGGCATGTGCTGACCGCCTCCGAACGCCCGCACCACGTCGTCGAGTTCACTCCGTACGGCTACGACGAGCGGCAGTTCTGCTCGCCCGGGTTCGATCTCGGCGTGGGCTCGCTCAGCCGGACCCCGTACGCCGGCTACCCCGAGTACCACACCTCGGCGGACAACCCGGGCTTCGTCTCCCCGGAGGCGATGGCGGACACCCTCGCCGTCTGCCGCGAGGCGTTCGCCGTCCTCGACCGCAACCGGCGGTACGTCAACCTCAGCCCCTACGGCGAACCCCAGCTGGGCCGCCGCGGGTTGTACGAATCGCTCGGCGGCCGCAGCGACGCGAAGCAGGCCCAGATGGCCATGCTCTGGGTGCTCAGCCTCTCCGACGGCGAGCACGGCCTGCTGGACGTCGCCGAGCGGTCCGGCCTGCCGTTCGACACCGTCGCCGGCGCGGCCGACGCCCTGCGGGGCGCCGGGCTGATCAAGGCATGACGCCGATGACCACCGAGGGGGCGACGGCACCGGCGGACCCGCCCGGAGCGGCCCGGCGGACCGCCAAGCGGGGTGCCGTCGGACGGCTGTCCTGGGGGCTGGCCGACCAGGCGGTCTCCAGCATGATCAACTTCGCGGTGGGCATCTACGTCGCCCGCGAGTTGGGAGTGCACGCGTTCGGCGTGTTCAGCCTGGCCTGGCTGACCTACGGCGTCGTGCTCAACGTCGCCCGCGGGCTGGCCACCGACCCGCTCATGGTGCGCTTCAGCGGCGTGCCGGAGGCGACCTGGCGCGTGGCGGCGGCCCGGTCGTCGGGCGCCGCGCTCGCCGTCGGCACCACCTTCGGCGCGGTCTGCCTGCTGGTCGGCCTCGGCCTCGGCGGCGACGTGGGGCCCGCGTTCGCCTGCCTCGGCGTCGCCCTGCCGGTGCTGCTGCTCCAGGACTCCCGGCGGTTCGCGTTCTTCGCCGCCGGCACCGGGCGGAAGGCATTCGCCAACGACCTCGTGCAGGGCGTCGCACTCGTCCCGGCCATGGTGGTGGCGGCCAGGGTGGGCACCGTGGCCGCGTTCCTGCTGGCCTGGGGCGCCGCCGCCGCGGCGGCCGCCGGATACGGCTTCCTCCAGTCCGGCATCCGGCCCCGGGTGACCCAGGCCCGCGGGTGGCTCCGCGAGCAGCGCGACCTCGGCTCCCGGTACCTGGTCGAGAACGTCAGCCTCAGCGGCGCCGGCCAGCTGCGGGCGTACGGGCTCGGCGCGATCGCCGGGGTCGGCGCGGTGGGTGCGGTCCGGGGCGCCGAGCTCCTGCTCGGCCCGTTCCTCGCGCTGCTGATGGGGCTGTCGCTGGTCACCGTGGCGGAGGCGGCACGGGTGCTGAAACAGTCACCGCGACGGCTCGGCCGGTTCTGCCTCCTGCTGGGCGGCGGACAGGCCGCCGCCGCACTGCTGTGGGGCTCGGCGCTGCTGCTGATGCCGGACCGGGCCGGCGAGCTCGTCCTCGGCGACGTCTGGCACTCCGCCTCGCGGCTCATCCTGCCTGCCACGCTCGGCGTCGCGGGCGCCGGCCTGGGCAGCGGCGCGGCGGCCGGGCTGCGCGCGCTCGCCGCGGCCCGGCGCAGCCTGCGCTGCCAGTTGTTCGCCTCCGCCTGCTACCTCGGCGGCGGGATCGGCGGTGCGGCCGCCGCCGGCACGGTCGGCTCGGCCTGGGGAGTCGCCGCCGCGACCGCCTGCGGCTCGGCCGTGTGGTGGCTGCAACTGCGGTCCGCCCTGCGCGAGCGCGACCACCACCCCCTTCCCGAAGTGAGGACCTCATGACCACCCGACCCAGGCTGAGCATCGGCCTGCCCGTCTACAACGGCGAGGAGTATCTGGCCGAATCGCTCGACGCCCTGCTCGGCCAGACCTACGAGGACTTCGAGCTGGTCGTCTCCGACAACGCCTCGACCGACGGGACCCGGGACATCTGCCGCCGGTACGCGGAAAAGGACTCGCGTGTCCGGTACCTCCGGCTGCCCCGGAACATCGGCGCCGCGCCGAACCACAACCACGTGTTCACCGAATGCCGCGGCGAGCTGTTCAAGTGGGCCTCGCACGACGACCTGTACGCCCGGGACCTGTTACGGCGCTGTGTGGAGGCGCTGGACGAACGGCCGGACGTGATCCTCGCGCACTCCGGCCAGGCGGTCGTCGACGGCGACGGCCGGGTGAAGGTCCCGTACGAGTACGGGCTCGCCACCGACTCGCCGCACGCGCCGGAGCGCTTCCGCAGTTTCCTGTTCGAGCCCGGTGGCGACGACTTCTACGGGGTGATGCGGGCCGACGTGCTGCGGCGCGTGAAGCCGCACGACAGCTACCACCACGCGGACCGCACGTTCGTCGCCGAGATCGTCCTGAACGGGCCCTTCCATCAGGTGCCGGAGCTGCTGTACTTCCGCCGCGACCACCCCACCCGCGCCGAGCGGGCGAACCCCGACAAGCGCTCCCGGTGCGTCAACCTGGACCCGCGCCGGGCGGGCCCGCTGCACCCGACGCCCCGGCTGCTCGCCGAGTACGTCTGGGGCTTCGTCTCGGCGGTCCGGCGGGCGCCGTTGTCCGCGGCCGACCGGCGCGCGTGCTTCCGTCACCTGGCCGAGTGGATGGCCAGCCGGGTCCGGCCGGGCGCCGGCGAGCGGGTCGAGGACCGCGCGCCCGTCGACCCGGGCCGGCCCGGCGTCTCCGTCGACGATCTGGTGGCCGGCCGTGAGGGGCGGAAGGCATGAGGAGTCCGGTGCGCGTCGGGGTGTTCGGCCTGCTCGGCTCCGGCAACCTCGGCAACGACGGGTCGCTGGAGGCCGTGCTCCGCTATCTCCGCGCCGAGCACCCGGAGGCGGTCGTGGACGCGCTGTGCGGCGGACCCGAGGCCGTCGCGGCCCGGTACGGAATCCCCGCGACGCGGCTGCACTGGTACCGCGGGGAGTACCGGACCGCGTCGCGTGCGGGCGCGGTCGCGGCGAAGGGACTGGGCAAGCTCGTCGACGCCGCCCGCACCGCCGCCTGGGTGCGCCGGCACGACGTGGTGATCGTGCCGGGCATGGGCGTCCTGGAGGCCACGCTGCCGCTGCGGCCGTGGGGCTTCCCGTACGCGCTGTTCCTGCTCTGCGCGACCGGCCGGCTGTTCGGCACCCCGGTCGCGCTGGTCGGCGTCGGCGCCGCCGCGATCGGCAACCGGCCGACCCGGACCCTGGTGCGCTGGTCGGCGCGGCTGGCCGCGTACCGCTCCTACCGGGACGCCCTGTCCCGCGACGCGATGCGGGCGATGGGCGTGGACACCGCGCGCGACGAGGTCTACCCGGACCTCGCGTTCGCCCTGCCGACGCCGCCGCCTGACCCCTCGGGCCAGGTCTGCGTCGGCGTCATGGACTTCCACGGCGGCGACGACGACCGCGCCCGTGCCGAGGAGATCCACCGGCGCTATCTCGACGGGACGACCCGCTTCGTCCGTGCGCTGGTCGAGGACGGCAGGCCGGTCCGGCTGGTCACCGGCGACGAGTGCGACGCGCCGGTGGTCGCCGCGATCCTCGACGCGGTGGACTCGCCGCTGGTCACCGCGGCCGAGGCGGCCTCGCTGGCCGACCTCATGAAGGAGATGGCGGCCGCCGGCACCGTGGTGGCGACCCGGTACCACAACCTGGTCTGCGCGCTGAAGGTCGGCACGCCGACGCTCGCCCTCAGCTACGCGGCGAAGAGCGACGCGCTGATGGCTCAGATGGGTCTTGCCGCGTACTGCCACCCGGCCCGCGAGGTCGACGCCGACCGGCTGCTCGAACAGTTCCGGGCGCTGGAACAGCGATCGGCGGAGCTGCGGCGGACCCTCACCGAGCGGAACCTGATCGCCGACCGGCAACTTCAGCACCAGTTCACCGCCTTGACCACGGCCTTCTTCCCGGCGGCCGACGACGCCAACGCCCACGTACCGCAGGAGACTTCATGAAAGCGACCGCAGTCCCGGAGATCTCCGGCGCGTACCTGTTCGAGCCGACGCCGCACGCCGACGAGCGCGGCTTCTTCTGCCGCACCTTCGACGCCGACGTGGTCCGCTCGGTGGGCCTCGACCCGGATGCCTTCGTCCAGGACAGCGTGTCCCGCTCGGTCCGGGGCGTGCTGCGCGGCCTGCACCTGCGCTCCGGCGCCGGCGAGGCCAAGCTGGTGCGGTGCTCGTACGGACGGATCTTCGACGTCGTCGTCGACCTGCGGCCGGACTCGCCGACGTACCGCAATGCGGCCACCTTCGAGCTGTCCGACGACACGCAGACGACCCTGTACATCCCCGCGGGATGCGCGCACGGCTTCCAGGCCCTGACCGGGACGGCCGACACCTCGTACCGCATCGACCGCCCGCACGATCCGGCCGAGGACGTGACCATCGCCTTCGACGACCCCCAGCTCGCCATCCCCTGGCCGCTGCCGGTCACCTCGATGTCCCGGCGGGACCGGGAGGCGCCGAGCCTCGCCGAGGCCCTGAAGCAGAAGGAGAGCTGAAGTCACCGTGGACACCGAAGAGTTCCTCCTTCCCCGGTCGCGGACGGCGAACGAGCGGCTGCACGCCCTGATCCCCGGCGGCGCGCACACCTACGCCAAAGGCGACGACCAGTACCCCGAGAACCTGGCCCCCGTCATCAGCCACGGGCACGGTGCCCACGTGTGGGACGTCGACGGCAACCGCTACATCGAGTACGGCTCCGGCCTCCGCTCGGTCAGCCTCGGCCACGCCCACCCCCGCGTGATCGAGGCCGTACGCCGGGAACTCGACCGCGGCAGCAACTTCGTCCGGCCGTCCATCGTGGAGGTCGAGGCCGCGGAACGTTTCCTGGCCACGGTGCCGACCGCCGAGATGGTGAAGTTCGCGAAGAACGGCTCCGACGTCACCACCGCCGCGGTGCGGCTCGCCCGCGCCGCCACCGGGCGCCCGCGGGTGGCCATCTGCGGCGACCATCCGTTCTTCTCCGTCGACGACTGGTTCATCGGCACCACGCCGATGTCCGCCGGCATCCCGGCGGCGACCACCGAGCTCACCGTGGCGTTCCCGTACGGGGACTTGGCCGCCACGGAGGAACTGCTCACCCGGTACCGGGACGAAGTCGCCTGCCTGATCCTCGAACCCGCCGGCCACACCGAGCCGGCGCCCGGGTACCTCGCCGGCCTGCGCGAACTGGCCGACCAGCACGGCTGCGTACTGATCTTCGACGAGATGATCACCGGCTTCCGCTGGTCCGAGGCGGGCGCCCAGGGCCTGTACGGCGTCGTCCCCGACCTCTCCACGTTCGGCAAGGCGCTGGGCAACGGGTTCGCCGTCTCCGCGCTGGCCGGACGTCGCGACCTGATGGAGCGGGGCGGACTGCGGCACTCCGGCGACCGGGTGTTCCTGCTGTCCACCACGCACGGTGCGGAGACGCACTCGCTGGCCGCCGCGATGGCCGTGCAGACCGCCTACGTCGAGGAGGGCGTCACCGCGCGGCTGCACGCCCTCGGCGAGCGGTTGGCCGCCGGTGTCCGCGAGGCCGCGGCCGGCATGGGTGTCGGCGACCACCTCGTCGTCCGGGGCCGGGCCAGCAACCTGGTCTTCGCCACCCTCGACGAGAACCGGCAGCCGTCGCAGCGGTACCGCACCCTGTTCCTGCGCCGGCTCCTCGCGGGCGGAGTGCTGGCCCCGTCGTTCGTGGTGAGCAGCGCGCTCGACGACGCCGACATCGACCGCACCGTCGACGTGGTGGCCCAGGCATGTGCGGTGTACCGGAAGGCACTTGACGCCGCCGACCCCACCCCCTGGCTGGCCGGACGACCGGTGAAGCCCGTATTCCGCCGCTTGGCGTGACGTGACGTCAGCGATGCTCCCGCCGACCGGCGTCGGCCACCCGGTCGACCAGCCACGCGGTCGCCGGCACCACCACCAGCGCGGTGCACCAGCCACCGAGGACGTCGGTCGGGTAGTGCGCGCTCAGGGCGACCTCCGCCCAGCCCATGGCGGCACCGGCCACCAGCGCCGCGGCGAGCACGAGTGACGTGCCGGCCGTCCTGCCGAGGCCGAGCCGGCCGGTCGCGAGCAGCGCCACCACGAGGGCGAGCGCGGTGGCGAAGGCGGTGTGCCCGCTCGGGTAGGACAGGTTGTCGGCGCCGTGGATGGTGCGTCCCACCAGGGGCTTGACCAGTGCCGTCGTCGCCACGGCGAGGCCGACGCCGACGACGGCGAGCACCGCCGCGCGAGGACGCCGAAGCAGCAGGCAGCCCGCAGCGGTGACCACGACCAGCGTCGCCGCCCCCATGGGCTCCCCCAAGAAGTCCATGGTCCGGGCGACGTACCGCCACGGTGGCCGCACGCTGTCCGCCGTCGGCCGGACGATCCACCTGTCCACCGTGCCGGGCTCGCCGTGGCCGGCGTACAGGACCCCGAGCGCGACGACCACCAGCCCGGCGAGGGCCGCGATCAGCCCGAGCCACACGCGCAGCGACGGGGGCAGCACCGCGGGCGCCGGCCGGCCGGTCACATGCCCACCGGGCGTCGTGGGATCACGCCGCCGCCCTGCCGCCGCCACGGGACCGCGAGAACTGCCGGGTCCGCTTCCGTCCAGGCGATCCAATGCGAGCCCCCCGTCGTGTCCGACCCACCGTCCAGCGGCCACAACTGCCCTGCGGACACCCGCTCCTGTCCTGTGCAGCCCCCGAACTCGCCGTCCTGGCCGTCGTCCTGGCCGAGGGCATCGGGATCAGCCTCTGCTCGTCACCCTAACCAACAATCCGGTCACGGCAAACAGCCGTCGGACAGTCATGAAGTGTTTCGGCGAGGTCAGATCCGGTCGGCGGCGATCAGCAGGTACTGGAAGCTGCCGTTCTTGTAGGCGGTCATGAACGTTTCCTCGATGCCGGTGGCCAGGGAGGACTTGGCGCGCAGCTCCCAATAGGGAAGGGTCGCCGCGGTGAGGTCCACCACGCCGATCGGCACGAGCCGGTTGTTGGTCATCTCCTTGAAGTAGGCGGAGCGGGGGTGGATATCGCAGATGTAGTGGGCATTGATCGTCGAGACCTCACGGGAGGGCAGCCCGTAGGTGTCGTTGTAGCAACCGGTGATGGTCACGTACCGGCCGCCGCGTGCGAGAAGGCGGGCGTATTCGGTGAACAGCGTCGACAGATCGACGTACATGGTGGACTCGTTGTTCCAGATGGCGCGGAACGAGCCGGTCTCGAAGCCGGTGTCGAGCATGTTCTTGAGGTGGAAGCGCACTTTGTCGTCCACACCGTGTTTCTCGGCCTGCGCGGTGGAGAAGGCCACCTGGGTCTCGGAGATGGAGATCCCGTCGACGTGGCAGTTGAACCGTTTGTTGGCGACGAGGCTGCCGCCGCCCCGGCCGCAGCCGGAATCCAGGAGCCGGTCGTCGGGGGCGACGGCGCCGAGGTGGTCGGCCAGGAAGTCGGCCTGGGCGCACTCCAGGCGGTGCAGTTCGGCGATGATGCGCTCGTCACGGGTGTCCCCGGAGCCCCGCAGGACCGACCAGTCGACATCGCCGATGCCGTAGTGGTGGTGGTAGAAGCCGTCGAGCTCGCCCAGGCGGAGATTGACAGGGTTCCTCTCGCGGTTCCAGTAGTCGGCCACCGACTGCTGGTAGGGGCTGATGGCCGGTGCTGCTTCCGTGGAGGCGCGAGGCGCGGTGATGGTCATGCGGCTGCCTTCTCTCACCAGTAGTTGGGCAGGGAGTAGCGGTGGGTGTTGGTGTGGTGCCATTCGTGGTTGCCGGCGACCCAGGCGGCCAGGCCGGTGGTGTAACGGGCCAGGAGCGGGTTCCCGGCGGCCAGGACGGAGGACTCGTCCTCGAAGGCGTGCATGATCTCGTTGTGGATCTCGACGGCCTTCAGGTAGGCGTTCCTCAGGCCGCGGCCCTCCTCGGCGGCGATCACCACAGGGAGGTTCAGGTGCTGCTCGTCGACGGCCATCTCCTTGGTGAAGGAGTACAGGTCGTTGACGAGCGTGGTGGCGTTGCAGGCCAGCGCGGTGACGCGCTGGACCTCGGGGCGGGAGTAGAGCGGCTCGGGCAGTTCGTAGCCGTCCACGGCGTCCACGATGGACAGGCAGGGGCGGAAGTTGTTGAACTGGCGCATCACCAGGTACTGCCACACCGGTGGGGTGGTGCGGGTCTGTGCCCAGGCGCCTTCGGCGAGATATCCCAGGTGCAGGCGGGCCATGTCGTGGATGAACCGGGTGACCTGGCTGGGGCTGGCGATGTCCCGGAAGGTGCGGATCGCGTCGGCGTAGGAGCGCAGCGAAGCGTCCGCGCCCAGCCCCTCGTGCCACTGCTGCTGGTAGCCGTCCGCGGTGTGCAGGGGGTCCAGGGCGCTCTGCGCGATGATGAGGCGGCCCCCCAGGCCGATGGGGGATCCGCCGTAGTCCTCGCAGTAGCAGTCGTCGACGACGTTCTCCGCGACCAGCAGTTTGCCCGCGGCGACGAGGCGCTCCAGGTCGGCCGCCGCCGGGTGCTGCAGGACGACCGCACGGCCGACCTGGAATCCGGCGAAGTCCCCCGCCCATTCAGGGGGAAACAGGGCGAGTTCATGGGCCCAGGCTTCAAGCCGCCGGTCCACCTCGGCGACCTTGGCCGGGTCGGCCGGCACGGCGGGCGGGCAGTACAGGCCCGGAACCGGGTCACCGGCGCGTGGCGGGGTCGCGGGGGCGGGGTCGGGGTCGGGGTCGGACGGGTCGTGGTCCGCGGGCGGGGGAAGGAGCGCTGTGGCCGCCGATGTGCCCAGGCCGGTCGGGCCGCCGGGCAGCCACACCGCCGCCTCCTTCACCGGGGTGGTGAGCCGCGCGGCCACCGGCTCCGGCGGCGAGGCGGGCGGATTCCGTTTCCCGGGACGCGCCGGGTCGGCGAGCAGGGCGCTCACCAGGCTCGCCATCTCGGGGGTGGTGGGGGCGGCGAGCGCCCGGGACAGCGACGACATCGTTTCAGCCCTCCTTCACCCGCCGGACGACCGGATGCTCAGTCACGCGGTCGTACCTCGACGTTCTCGAGGACGCCGATCGCGTCCGGGACGAGGACGGCCGCGGAGTAGTAGGTGCTGACGAGGTAGGAGATGATCGCCTTCTCGTCGATCCCCATGAACCGGACGTTGAGTCCGGGCTCGACCTCGTCGGGCAGACCGGTCTGGTGGAGACCGATGACGCCCTCGTTGTCCTCGCCGGTGCGCATGGCGATGATCGACGAGGTGTGCTGTTCCGAGATCGGGATCTTGCCGCACGGCAGGATGGGCACGCCGCGCCACGCGGGGATGTGGTGACCGTCGACGTCGGCGCTGCTGAGGGAGATGCCACGCTTGTTGCACTCCTTGCCGAAGGCGGCGATGGCCCGTGGGTGGGCGAAGATGTACCTGGTCCCACGGCGCATGCTCAGCAGGTCGTCGAGGTCGTCCGGGGTGGGCGGGCCGGAATGGGTGGGGATGCGCTGGTCGAAGTCGGCATTGTTGAGCAGCCCGAATTCGGGATTGTTGACCAGCTCCTTCTCCTGACGCTCGCGCAGCGCCTCGATGGTCAGCCGCAACTGCTGCTGCGTCTGGTTCATCGGCTGGTTGTAGAGGTCCGCGACCCGGCTGTGCACCTTCAGCACGGTCTGCGCCACACTCAACTCGTACTCGCGCGGATCGAGTTCGTAGTCCACGAACGTGGTCGGCAGCGTCGGTTCGCCCTCGTGGCCGGACAGGAACTCGATCGCGGCCTCACCGGCCTTGTTCGTCGGCCTCCGCGCATCGGCACTGAGCTGCTGGACGTGCGACCGCAGCGCCTCGTGCTGGCCGGCGACGGCCTTGTACGCGCTGTGCGGCAGCGCCAGCACCGTGGTCGCGGTCACCGCACGGGTCGTGAAGTCCCACTTTCCGTCCGCCCCCGCCAGCACACCGCCGCCGAAACTGTCGCCGTCCGACAGCCGGCCCACGATGGCCTCGCCCTCGTACTTCGCGGGCTGCACCTGTTCGACCTTGCCGTGCACGATCAGGAAGACGTGATCGGCCTTCCGGCCCTGCTGCACGATGACCTGACCGGGGTCGAACTCCTTTTGCACGAACTTGTCGGCCAGCGCCCCCAGCGCCGCTCTGTCGTCGAACCCCCGCAGCAACGGCAGTTCGGCCAGCTCCGCAGGGATGACACGGACCCTGGACCCGTTCTTCTCGAACGTCACCTTCCCGTCCCCGACCGTGAACGACAGGCGCCGGTTCACCCGGTAGGAGCCGCCGGGAACATCGACCCACGGCAGCTTCCGCAGCAGCCACCGCGAGCTGATCCCCTGCATCTGCGGTTCGGACTTGGTGGTGGTCGCGAGGTTCCGCGCCGCCGCGGTGCTGAGGCTGAGCTGCTCCTGTGCTTGTTCCTGCGCGTTCGCGGACTCTGACGGGCGTGTCTCGACAGCCATCGACTACCTCTCCCGATTCATGAGTTGACCCGCCTGACTCCGGCGGGACCGACTTCTCCCGAGACCAGGCGTAATCACGTTCCGCATCAATTCGTAGCGCATCGTGACAGGCGGGTGCCGCAGGCGCGCCTGCCGCACCCGATGGGGTCGGCGGGCCGGGTCAGCCATGCGAGGAACTTGGGTTCGGCACTGGCCAGTTCGGCGATGGTGAGCGCGAAGCCGCGCACTGCGCGAAGAAGTCGCCGAAGCGCTTGGCGGCTGCCCTGACGTAACGTCAAGTCACGGCCCTGGAAGGGCCGGACGCCCTTTCCGCGTCATCCGGCGATACGGAAAGGGCGGATCAATCGGATCAAGGGGTGGTCGTCGAGACGACGAACACCTGAGGATAGTCCGGGTTGTCCAGGTTTGCCGTGATCTCCAGCGACGGCTTGGGCTTGTCCTGCTCCTTGACCGTGCCCGCCCAGCGGTGTCCGGCGCCGAACTTCCAGCCGACCTCCGCCGCCTGGTCGTCGTCGATGGTGACCTCGCCGTTCTTGAGCGCGGAGGCGCTGGTGCCGACGTCGGTCAGCCACTTCGCGAACTTCTCGCGGGTGGTGGTGAACTGCAGGTACAGCGAGCTGGACTTCCACGAGTTGCTCTCGTAGCTGGCCACGTTCTCGGCGCCGGACGGCACCATCACCTCGTAGATGCGGCGCTGGAGCTGGGACGGCCAGCCCTCCTCCAGCCCGGTCCGGGCGGCCTGCTCCTTCTTGGACTCGCTGCCGCCGCGGCTCTGCATCGCGGAGATGTAGAGGTAGCCGGCGGGGATGGCGATGAGCAGGAAGACGATGACGGCCTTGAGCCAGCGGCGGCCGCCGGACGGCCGTTCCGGCCCGTCCGGCGTCGCGGTGCGCTCGGGGAGTTCCATGGTGGCCGTCACCCGCGGCCGGCCTGTGCGTAGCGCTCGTACCGCTCGACGCGGCGGCGGTTGGCACGGCGGAAGCGGCGGGCGACGAGCCGGGCCAGGTCGGCGGCGCCGACCATGCCCGCCTCGGGCCCGAGCTGGGCCTTGACGATACGGGCCTCGGGGCGGTAGCCGCGGCCGGTGAGGTGGCGGCGGAAGGCGTCCCGGGCGGGGCCGATCAGCAGGTCGTCGGCGGCGCTGACGCCACCGCCGATGACGAAGCAGGACGGGTCGAGGGCGGCGGCGAGGTTGGCGATGCCCACGCCCAGCCACTGGCCGATGTCCTGGAGCAGCTCGACGCACATGGCGTCGCCGGAGCGGGCCAGCTCGGTGATGAGCGGGCCGGTGATCTCGGAGATGTTGCCGCCGACGCGGTCGATGATGCCGTACGCGACCGGGGACTCGGCGGCGGCCAGCTCGCGGGCCTCGCGGACGAGGGCGTTGCCGGAGCTGTACTGCTCCCAGCAGCCGCGGTTGCCGCAGGGGCAGCGGTGGCCGCCGGGCACGACCTGCATATGGCCGAACTCGCCCGCGACCCCGTACTTGCCCCGCTTGACCTGCCCGTCCTCCAGGATGGCGCCGCCGATGCCGGTGCCGAGGGTGATCATCACCAGGTGGTCCTCGCCGCGGCCCGCGCCGAAGCGCCACTCCGCCCAGGCGGCGGTGTTGGCGTCGTTGTCGACCATGACGGGGACGGCGAGGCGGCCCGCGAGGCGGTCGCGCAGCGGCTCGTTGCGCCAGGAGAGGTGGGGGGCGAACAGGACGCGGTTGCGGTCGGCGTCGACCCAGCCCGCGGCGCCGATGCCGACGGCGTGCACGTCGTGCCGGTCGGAGAGGTCCAGGACCAGCTCGGTGATGGTGTCCTCGACGACCTTGGGGCTCTTGGACTTGTCCGGCGTCTCGGTGCGGATCTTCTCCAGGATGGTGCCGTCGGCGTCGACGACGCCCGCCATCACCTTGGTGCCGCCGATGTCGATGCCGACCGTGGGGACGCGGGGCGCGGTCAGGTGCGAGCGGCGCTCCCGGGTGCCCACCGTGCGCAGCACGGTCGCTCTGGCCGCACCTCTGTGGAGCTCGCGGTACATGCTCATCGTGCCTCCACTGCGTGGGGCCTGGCGGTACGGGGGCGTGCTCGCACGAGTCGGTGTCCCTGCGCTGGTCTCGGGAGGCCGGGCCTCCATCGGATACGGTCGCTGCGATTGTGCCTCACGGAGGCGCCGGGTACCGCATCGCGGGGTCCGGGCCCCGCCCCACCGGGGGCCCCGGGAGCCTCGGGGCTCAGGCCTCGCCCGACGTGGCCCGCTCCAGCTCATGGCTGAGCTGATCGAGCTCGCTGCCGCCCGCCATCTGCCGGGTCAGCTCGTCGAGCGCGATCTCCGATTTGGCGTGGCTCCCGGCCATCGCTCCCCGCTTCAGCAGGACGAACCGGTCACCGACCAGATATGCGTGGTGCGGGTTGTGCGTGATCAGCACCACGCCCAGCCCGGCGTCGCGCGCCGCGGCCACGTACTTCAGCACCACACCCGACTGCTTGACGCCGAGCGCGGCGGTCGGCTCGTCCAGGACGAGGACCTTGGCGCCGAAGTGGACCGCGCGCGCGATGGCGACGCACTGCCGCTCGCCGCCCGACAGCGTCCCGATGGGCTGGTCGACGTCGCGCAGGTCGATGCCCATGCGCAGCAGCTCCGCCCGGGTGGTCTCGCGCATCTTCGCGACGTCGAGCCGCTTGAAGGGCCCGGTGCCCTTCGTCGGCTCGGAGCCGAGGAAGAAGTTCCGCCAGACCGGCATCAGCGGCACCACGGCGAGGTCCTGGTAGACGGTGGCGATGCCGCGGTCCAGGGCCTCGCGGGGCGAGCTCAGCCGGGTCTCCTCGCCGTCGATCGCGAAGGTGCCCGCGTCGTGCTGGTGCAGCCCCGCGATGATCTTGATGAGGGTGGACTTGCCGGCGCCGTTGTCCCCGAGGACGCAGGTGATCTCGCCCGCGTGCACCTCCAGGGAGACCCCTTCGAGGGCGCGGATGTTCCCGTAGAACTTGCTGACGTCCGTCAGCTCGACCAACGCGGTCACTTACTTCGCCTCCGCACGCTTACGGACCCACGCGTTCAGCAGCGTCGCCAGCAGCAGCATCGCGCCCAGGAAGAACTTGAACCAGTCCGGGTTCCACTGGGCGTAGACGATGCCCTTGCTGGTCATGCCGAAGATGAACGCGCCGACGGCGGACCCGATGGCCGATCCGTAGCCGCCGGTCATCAGGCAGCCGCCGATGACGGCGGCGATGATGTAGAGGAACTCGTTGCCGACGCCCTCGCCGGACTGCACCACGTCGTACGACATCAGCAGGTGCTGGCCGGAGATCCAGGCGCAGAAGGCGACGCCCATATAGAGGCCGATCTTGGTCTTGTTGACCGGGACGCCGACCGCGCGGGCCGCGTCGGAGCCGCCGCCGACCGCGAAGATCCAGTTGCCGACGCGGGTGCGCAGCAGCACCCAGGTGGCCAGGGCCACCAGGGCGAACCACCACAGGATGGTGACCTGGAGGTCGACGTCGCCGATCGACAGGTGCGAGGCGAAGACCGCGCGGGCGGAGTCGAAGCCCTCCATGTCGCCGATGGTCTTGGTGGAGACGGTGCCGCTGATGAGCTTGGTGAAGCCCAGGTTGAGGCCCGTGAGCATCAGGAAGGTACCCAGCGTGATGATGAAGCTGGGCAGCTTGGTGCGGGTGAGCATAAAGCCGTTGAAGAAGCCGATACCCAGGGTGACCAGCAGGGACACCGCGACGCCGACCCAGACGTTGGCCGTCATCTGGTAGCTGAACATCGAGGAGATCAGCGCGGAGCTGGTCACCATCACACCGGTCGACAGGTCGAACTCGCCGCCGATCATCAGCAGCGCCACCGGCACCGCCATGATGCCGATCGTCGAGGACGCGTAGAGCACGGTGGACAGGCTGGACGCCTGCAGGAAGCTGTCGGCGACGAACGAGAAGAAGAGGAAGACCGCCGCCGCGCCGACGACCGCACCGAGCTCGGGCCGGCCCATCATGCGGCGCAGATAACCCTGGCGCACCAGGCGCTCGTCGGCCTCCGCCGTGGTGGCCGCGCTCATCGGGTGCCCCGCTTCGTGAACTCGGCGAGGGTCTTGGCGTCGTCCTTGGTGACGATCTGCGGGCCGGTCAGGACCGGGCGGCCGCCGCCCAGCATGTCGCGGTTGTACCGGTAGAGCCAGAGCAGGTCGACCGCCTCGTAGCCCTGGAGGTACGGGTCCTGGTCGACGGCGAAGCCGAGCGAGCCGTCCTGCAGGGACTCGGCGACCTTGGCGTTGAGGTCGAAGGTGTCGACCTCCGCCTTGCTGCCGGCCTGCTGGGCGGCCTTGACGGCGGTGGGCGCGAAGGGCGCGCCGAGCGTGACGACGGCGTCGATGTCCTTGTCGGACTGCAGCTTCGCCTCGATGGAGGACTGCACGTTGGGCATGTTGGTGCCCTCGACGTAGAGGTTCTGCAGATCGCCCTTGAAGGACTTCTTCACGCCGGCGCAGCGCTGCTCGTGGCCGACGTTGCCCTGCTCGTGCAGGACGCAGACCGCCTTCTTCTTCCCGCGCTTGTTGAGCTCCTCGCCGACGGCCTCGCCCGCGATGGTCTCGTCCTGGCCGATGTGGGTGAGCGCCCCGAACTCCTTGGACTTGTCGGAGCCCGAGTTCACGGTGATCACCGGGATGCCGGCCTTCTGCGCCTTGGCCACGACGTCCTTCATGGCGTCGGGCTTGGCGAGCGTGACGATCAGGCCGTCGACCTTCTGGTCGATCATGGCCTGGACGTTCTGGGCCTGCTTGTTCCCCTCGACGTCGTGCGCGTAGAGGAACTTGATGTTGTCCTTGGCGGCCGCCTGCTTGGCGCCGCTCTGGACGATGTCCCAGAATGTGTCGCCATCACCCGAGTGGGTGACCATCGCGAAAGTCCAGCGGGGCGTGTCGACATTGGCGCGCCCCTGGGAGGCCTTGGCCGCCCGCTCCTCCGCGCGCTTCCCGCCGGTACTGCTGCACCCCGCCAGGGTGGCGCCGAGCACCGCTGCCAGCACGGCGCTCACCGCACGTACGCCTGTCCGAACCCTTGCCACGAGGAGTTGCCCTTCCACTGTCTTTCACGGTGCGGCCGGACCCCGTCGTACGGGCCCAACCGCCCAAGTATCCGTCACCATCCGTCACCGTTGTCCGCCGGGGCTTCCGCGGGACCGTACGGGGCTGCTGCATGTGGGTGGAGTTCTAGTGGCGGACGCCACACCGCGTCAAGACTTTGTCCGAACATTCTGACGGGCTGACGTACCTCTAAGGGCGCACCAGGAGCTGGAAGTCGAAGGCGTAGCGGGAGGCCCGGTAGACATGGGAGCCGAACTCCACCGCGCGCCCGGTGTCGTCGTACGTCGTCCGCTCCATGGTGAGCAGCGGAGCGCCCTCGGGCTCCGTCAGCCGGATGCCCTCCTCCGCGGTGGCCGCGCGGGCGCCGACCGTCTGCCGGGCGCTGTGCAGGGTGATGCCCGCCGCGCGGATCAGCCGGTAGAGGCCGGTCTCGGCGAGCTGCTCGCCGTCGAGGTCGAGCAGGCCTATGGGGAGGTGGTTGCGCAGGTGGGCCATGGGCTCGCCGTGTGCGAGGCGGAGCCGCTCGACGAGGACGACGTCGGCACCCTCGGCGACCCCGAGGGCGACCGCCACCCGCGCCGTGGCGGGCTCGACGAGGTACCGCAGCACCCGGGTGGCGGGCTGCTGCCCGGCGGCCTCCAGGTCGTCGTAGAGGCTGCTCAGCTCCAGGGGCCGCTTGACCTGGCTGTGCACCACCTGGGTACCGACGCCCCGGCGGCGCACGAGCAGACCCTTGTCCACCAGCGACTGGATGGCCTGGCGGACGGTGGGCCGGGACAGCCCCAGCCGGGCGGCGAGGTCGATCTCGTTGCCGAGGAGGCTGCCGGGGGCGAGCGCGCCCTGCTCGATCGCCGCCTCCAGCTGCTGGGACAGCTGGTAGTAGAGCGGTACGGGGCTGCTGCGGTCCAGGCTGAACTGGAGGGGTCGATGGGTCGCCACGGTGGGAGCGTAGCCGGGGGACCGGATGACGGAAAGTTCGGAGGTCAGGTTGTCCGGACATGAGCGGAACCCGGCTCCTTCATTACCGGTACGGGTGACCCCGCCGTCAACTCCGTGGCGACGGCTCGCGTCTTGTGCACTGCGGATGCCACCGTAGATGTCAGTGCATATGCACTGATTTCGCATGTACTCCTGTCATGTCTGATGTGAGGGGATGGCGAGGTCATGGAAGAGCTGGCTCTCGGAGTGGCGCTGGGCTTCAGCGCGGGCATCAGTCCGGGCCCGCTCCTCGCCCTGGTGCTGTCCGGGACGCTGCGCGGCGGGCTGGGCGTGGGCCTGCGGGTGGCGGCGGTACCGCTGCTCACTGATCTGCCGGTGATCGTCCTGTCGGTGACGGTGCTGTCCGTACTGCCGGGGCGCGCGGTCTCGGCGGGCGGGGTGGTCGGCGGGTTGTTCCTGGCCTGGCTGGCCGCGTCGACGATCCGCGAGTCCCGTACCGCCGAGATCCCGGCGGCGAGGGAGCCCGACGCGGTCCGGGCCGAAGGCCGGCGGACGCTGCACCAAGGCGTACTGATCAATCTGCTGAGCCCGCACCCGTGGGTGTTCTGGCTGACGACGGGGGCGCCGCTGCTGGTGGCGGCCTGGCGGGACAGCCCGCCGGGCGCGGGCGGCTTCCTCCTCGGCTTCTACGGGCTGCTCGTCGGCAGCAAGGCGGCGCTCGCCCTCGTCGTCTCGCGCGCCCGCCACCGCATCGGCACCCGCGGCTACCGGCTGCTGCTGGGCGGCTCCGGCGTACTGCTGCTGGCGGCCTCCGCCTTACTGCTCGTCGAGTTCGGCTCCGCCCTGGTGGCGTAGACCACCCTCACCCCGATGAAAGCCCGGTACCCGCCATGACCGAACGAACTTTCCCGCCCGGCTCAACCACTCCCCCGGCCGGGCCCGTTTTCGTGTGTACGCGACACCTTGCCTACGGGGGAACCGAACCATGAACGACCTCACGCGCATCCAGCTGTACGACGAGCGGCAGGCGGCCACCGACGCCCACCTCCGCCCCGTGGCCGACTGGGTCTCCGGACACGTGGCCCGCCCCCACCCCGACCTCGGCCGCCGCGGCGCGGTCTGCCCGTTCGTCCCGCTCTCCCGGCGCCTGGGCCTGATCCGCTTCGCCCTGGCCACTCCGCCGGTCACGGACGAGGCCGGGTTGGAAGCTGCCGCGCTGGCGTTGAAGGCGCACTGGCTGACCATGGAGCCGCGCGGTGGCCCGCACGCGATCGACAAGACAATCGTGCTGGTACTGCCGGGGCTGCCGGAGAACGTCGTGGTCCGCGTCCACGACCGCCTCAAACCGGAGTTCGTCGGGGACGGGATGATGCTGGGCGAATTCTTCCCGGGCCACCCGGGCCCGGGCCTGCACAACCCGGCGTTCCGGCCGCTGCACAGCGACACTCCCCTGCTGGTGGCGCGCAGCATGGTCGCCAACGACCTGCCGTTCCTGACGGAGCGACGGTATCCGGCTGCGCGGCGGGCGGGCTTTGTGGCGGCTTTTCTCGAACACCAGGGGGCGGCGAGCGCGGCGACACGGGAACGGGCGCGGGGTGAACTGGCGCTGGCACGGCGGGAGCTGGGGCAGGGACCGAGCGTTGGCTGAAGCTGTGCCGCTACAGGAGGTGGTCCGCTTTGCCGGCCTTGATGTCCCGGATGAGGGTACGAAGCGCTTCGCGGGTGTCGGTGAGGTAGTGCTCCTCGGCGCCGCTGATGGCGATGTAGGCGTTGCCGACGCTGTCGGTGCCTATGCGGAAGCACGCGCTGGCCTCAGCGCAGAACGGGGCTTCCCAGGTGATCTCGGTCATGGGTTAGTTCCTCAGACTTGTCGAGCAATGTCGTGAATGAACTGACGTGACGCCGCCGGCTCCAAGGCGAGCCGCTCCATCCAGTCCAATTGATCACGATACTTGGACAGTTGCGCTTCGCCATAGACGAATACCGGGCCGTGCGTGCTGTCGATCTGAACGGTGTCGAGGGCCGGTACGGCTCCCTCCGCATACACCAGCGTCTGTCCCGAGCCCGGGAAGGCTCCGCTCGCCACGGGCAACACGCGCAGCGTGATGTGACTGAGCTCCGACATATGGATCAGGTGGTCGAGCTGAGCCCGCACGACAGCCCTGCCGCCGAATTGCATGCGGAGCGCCGCCTCATGCACGACGCAGTGGTACGACGGGGGACTCTCCTGCATGAGAATCCGCTGCCGCTCCACTCGATGAACCATCCTTAGCTCAAACTCGCGTTCAGGCAGGGGCGGGACGGCGACCCCGAAGATGGCACGAGCGTGGTCGACGGTTTGCAGCAGCCCAGGGATGTGCACAGTGTGCGCCGTCCGCAACCGTGCGGCATGGGCTTCCAGTTCAGCAATGTCGAGGAGTCCTCCGGGGAGAACACCCCGGTAGCGCTCCCACCATCCGATACCACCAGGCTGCGCCAGCTTGGCGAGCGCGGCGATGTACGCCTCGTCGGAGCAGTCACAGTGACAAGCCCAACTGCGCAGCCGATCGGCGCTGATGGGACGCAGTCCGCGCTCCATGTTGGAAATCTTGCTGCGGTCGACGCCCAGGAGCGAGGCGACGGATTCAGCACTGACGCCCGACGCGACACGCATCTTGTGCAGCTCGGACCCTACGCGCTTCTGGCGTTCCGTGGGGGACGTCCTCGCGGCCATGGGCTTCCCTTCGTGATCGTGATGGGCGGCAGTCTGCCGCCTCCGGGCGCGCACCATCCACCTTCGAGGGCAATTTTGCCCATCGGCTCGAAATTTGGCCCCAAGCCTCGCTACCTTCGGTATCGCACCACTGACGCACGGCGCCAGCCGGAAGCGCATCGGCGTGAGCATGCCCGCAGACTCCTGCCCTGGGAGAGGCACGTTCGCGCTCAGGGAGACAAGCCACCGGACCGGTCCGTCGCGCGCGCCCCCACACCACAACACCCCACCACTGGAGCTGCCGTATGTCCGTCGGCCTCTGCCCGCTCATCTCCCAGCCCGCGCCCAAGGCGGAGCGTCCGCCGCTGGCGCCCGAGAAGCTCGCCTACAGCTTCACCCTGCCCGGCGGACCCGAAGCCGCCGGCATCGCCCGGGACAACGCCCGCACCTCACTGCGCGCCCACGGACTCCACGGGATCGAAGCCCCCGCACTCCAGATCGTCGGCGAACTCACCGCAGCAGCCTCGCTCTTCGCGCCGGGCCAGGCCCTCTACATCTCACTCGGATGGCGCGAGGACGAATCCCTCCGCACCGTCGTCTGGGACCCCCACCCCCGTACACACGCGGACCCCGACGCCACCACCGTCTGCATCGCCCACCGCAGGAGGCTGCTCCTGCTCCTCGCCTGCGTAGTCCGCGAATGCGACGGCACCTGGGGCTTCGCCGACCCCGCCCCAGCCTCGGAAGGCACCCGAGTGTGGGCCAACCTCCCCCGGACCGGAGCGGCCGCCTACGCGCGGCAGCTCCGCTGAGGAATCCCGTACAACTGCCGCTGGACGAGCCGCTTCTTTCCGCGCTCCCAGCGGCAGCTGTGCGAGGCTGCGCCCCGTGTCTGCCAGACGGCTACGTCGGTCAGCGTCAGCCCCAGCTCCGCCCCCAGAGATATCGGCGGAGCATTGCCCGACCGGGCCCATGCGCCGCCCAGGCTACAGCTATTGCGCGGCAAGGCCCTGCCAGAATCTGTTCTGGCAGGGCCTTAGTTGGACAAATAGCGCCTACAGGACCACGATGGTCCCCTGAAGCGCGGCGAGCAGCGGCTCTGTCGGCTGGCATCCGACGGGGCGTCATGAATCGGAGATATTCTCGGCTCCGCACCTCGAATTTCTATCGGCGCGGAACCGAGACACGAGCCTGCCGTTAGGCAGCGCTACGCTCCAAGCCCCCTCAGCGTGTCAGCACGTCGAGGGCACCCATGGCTGCTGCTACTACCTTCTCCCACAAAGGCGACGCCAGGAAAGTGCCATCAGGGCTCTCGGCACCAACGGCATCGAGAACTTCATCAAGACGGGCCGCAAGCTCTGCCATTGCCCCCGCCTCTTCGTCGGATGCCAGGGTGAACCCAATGGTCGCATAGGGGGCATCAAGAACCGTGGCATCGTCCAGGATGTTCACGTTGAGGGTGAAGTCATCGAAGTACCCTGGACTTGGATACTGTCGATCAATCCAAACTCTTTTCTGATACTCAAGATCCGAGAGCGCTCGTACTGCAGAAATCACTTCTGCTCTCATCTCCGGGAGCTGAACCGACTTAGGCTTGGGGTTCACGGCTGATTCCATGTCTTCCATTTGCGCCATTCTTCGAGCGGAATATGCGCATCTCGAGGGTTTTGCTTGATCGATCCATCGATGGGCTTCCCGTCTCTCCCGATAATTTTACCCCCAGAATTGATGACGACGTGATCGACCTGCTGATATTCCTGAGGATTGCTTGATTCACCTTTATCTATGCGAACCCCGTTACCCTTTCCGTCGTTCCAGCGGATCCCCACGCCCTTCCTATTACGTGCCTCAAATTTCTTGAGGGAATCCGGAACCTTTTCGCGCGCATCCGGACTTAGCCACTCATCACCCTTGCCTGCAGAAGCCCCCTTATCCTGAGCGTTGCGGAACGCCCTACCGAGACCTTTATCGAAACGCCCGACACCATCGCCAATGAGCCCAGCGCCACCGACTATCGCCGTACCGCCAACAGCAACCGCTGGAGCGCCGACAACACAACCGAGTCCGCCCGTCACGATACACACCATGCCGCCTGTAGCAATGGTGCTTCCCCCTTCCCCTATGAGGATGAGGCCAGCAATCGTTTCAGCGCCACCAATCCAGATATCCGGGGTGCCGAAGATCGAACTGACGTAGGAGCTAACCGCGCTACCAGCTGATTCGATCTTGCCTTTCAGCCAGTCGGGGATCCAGCCGTCGTCTTTGCCTCGGACTTCTTCATCCTCACCATAATCCTTCTCCCATGCATCCACTGCCGTTCGCCATGCCGCGTACTCTTGTTGCTGCTTAGCGACGGAGATCTTGTAGGCTTCGTCTGCGGCTTTGCCAGCGGCGTCCGCATCCTTCCCAGCAGCATCGGCCGAGGCACGTGCCTGGGTGGCAGAGGTCCAAGCGTCATTGGCGGAGGCTCGCGCTGAATCAGCAGATTCCTGTGCACGAGTAGCCGACTCGATGGCTTCCGTTGCTGCCTGAATCGCGTCGGCTTCCGCTTGGCGAGCTACCTTCGCTGACTCTCGGGCGTCGACAGCGGAAGCTTCGGCTTCGTTTGCCGATCTGTTAGCGTCAGCGGCGAATTTCTTTGCCAGGTCGGCAGATTCGCTGGCCCTCGTGGCCCAGGTGTCGGCTTCGTCTGAGGCCCTCTTTGCGATTGCTGCGACGTGTTGGGCTAGAGCGGCATTCTTCTGAGCTTCGGCCGAGATTCCGTCGGCACCGGCGATCAGGTGCTTGATGTCTGCGGTGTGCGTGGCAGCGAGCTGATCCTTGCGTTTGGCCATGAACTGGCCGACCGCGATGAACTGGTGCAGCTGCTGCAGCGGAGCTTCGAGGGCGATCTGAGCCGCCGACTTGAGTTCCGGTCCACCATTGCCGACCAGCTGAGTTGCCTGGACTTTTTCATCCGCCGCGCGGGCAGTGTACTGCCCGTCGGTGAGGAACGCGGCCAGCTTGTCGGGGCTGTTGTTCTTGAGCGCGGCTGTGCCCGCCTCCTTCACACCACGCCCGCCATCGGAGACTACCTGGGTGACACGGACGCGATAGTCGTTTGCCGCAGCCTGGTTCGCCCCGGTCTCGAGGAAGGCACGGACCTGCTGGGCATCTCCACCCAATGCCTTGTTGGCTGCCTCGCGGACGACCGGCGACCTGGGCTCCTCCGCCAGACGCTCGACGCGAGCGCGTTCATCCTGCTCGGCTGCCTTCTTCCAACCCGTACGAACGTATTCGGCAACGGCCTTGTCAGAGCCAGCCAGCGCCACCTCGGCAGCAGCCCCACTCCAGGGAGCCAAGGTCTTCATCGTGATGACCGCGAGTCGACGGCCGTCCGCCGCTATCTGCTTGTCATCCGCGCCTGGCTTGGCGGCTTCGGTCGCAAGACGGACTGCTTCGGCCTGGCGGTCCTTGGCCTCCTTGTCCGCCCCGGCTTCCTTGTCTTTGCGGACATCATCCGCGGCCTTGAGGTCCTTGGCCTTCTGGATGCCGGCAGCGGTACGGATTTCGAGCTCTTTAGACTCAGCCTTGCGGGTCAGGCCGAAAACCTTCTTGGCTGTGTCCACAGCCTTCGAAGCGGCGTCAGCTGCACTCTTGGCTGCATCTGCGTGGGTTTTTGACTCATCGGCTGCCTTGGCCGACTCGCCCGCGTGCTTAGCTGACTCATCAGCGAAGGCCGCCGCCTTTTCCGCGTGGTCGGCCGCTCCGTTTGCTGCGTCACGTGCTTCGTAGGCGGCATCCGCCGACTCACGTGCCAGTGACTCCGCAGCATCCGCCGCACGAGAAGCCTCGCGCGCGTGGCGACGTGCCGAGGCTGCTGCTGCGGCCGCCTCATCCGAATGCATGCCAGCTGCGTCGGCGAGATCACTAGCCTCGCCCGCGGCATCTGCAGCGGCATCGGCGTTCGCGCCTGCGGACGCAGCGGACTTGGCCGCACCGATGGCGGCCTCAGCAGCCAATCCGGCCTGTTCGGAGGCTTTAGCTGCCATCCTGGCGTTTTTGGCCGCGTCCCGGGCTACCTCCGCTGCCTTGCGAGCGTTGGCCGCCTGGTTGGCGTCGGTGGCTGCCGCGGACGCGGCACCATTGGCTTGTGATGCAGCCTCGGCTGCGCCAGCTGCCGCCGCTGCCGCCTGGGAAGCGGCAGCGGCTGCCACCCGCGCCGACCGGGTCGCCGCCTGCGCCGCACCAATGGCTTCCTGGGCTGCGGCCGCGGCACCGCGGGCGGCCTCAGCCGCCCGGCCAGCGGCGTTCGCGGCCCGCTTGGAGTCCTTACGGGCCTCCTGCGTCTCCTTCGCAGCCTTCAGCGCAGCTTCCTTCGCCAGCTTCGAGGCCTCGACTGCACGCGCGGATGCCTCCTTGGAGGCGTCTGTCTCACGCTTGGCCTGTTCCCCCGCGGCCTTGGCCTGTTCGGCCAACTGCGCTACAGAAGAGCGTTCTTGGTCTCGGGCACGAGCAATGTACTGACCCACATCGAGGAACTCGCGTACATCGTCAGGGGTGCCGTCGATGGCGACCCTGGCAGCTGCTTGGGTGGCTTTGCCTCCTCTGCCCATGATCTGCGTGAGGGCCACCCGATCATCAGCCTCACGAGCGGTGTACTGACCATCTTCGAGGAACTTCCGGATCTGCTCCGGCCCACCATCGAGTGCGGCCTTGCCTGCCATCTGGATGCCACGTCCGCCTGCGCCCATGATTTGAGTGACGCGTACCCGGAGATCTTGCTCCAGTGGTGCCTTCCAGCCGCCCTTGAGGAACGCACGCAGTTCCTCAGGGCCACCGTTCAATGCGGCCAACGCCGCCTCGCGAACCCCACGGCCGCTGACTTCGATCAACCGGGTCAGAACGATCTGCTGGTCGTGCAGATCGACGATGTCCTTCTCGCTGCCCAGGAATCGGCGCACATCCTCGTCTGTGCCCAAAAGCGCAACTTCCGCCGCCGCCTTAACGCCGGGACCACCTGACTTCCACAACTGGACTATTCGCCCACGATCCGTTGCTGGAATAGGACTCGCAGGAGTGTTGTCATCCGCGAACGCGGGGCTTGCTCCAAGCAATCCCGCGACGAGAGAAAAGGGTAGGAGGATCGAACTGGCAACGCGCGCGCCAGCTGACCGCCTTCGCTTTACTCTCGTCAAGTAGAGGTTTTCTTGCACTACTTGACACTTCCTTGACTGTTGCGATCTGCCGCACTTCGGCGTGGTGAGCATAACCACCGCGATCGACAGCCAGGGGCGCCAACCTAACCAGGATTGACCGACCCAGGGGCGTGAGAGACGTCACAGCAAGCCACTCCACCCGCCCACCATAGGCGTGTCCATGTCATGAGCTACCGGCAGTAGCCCACCAAAGATCAAGTAAAGTCGCCCTGACGGTGGGTCAAGTGCGTGTAAAATCAAGGCAAGTGATAGGTTTCCGCGCATCGGCTTTATTGCATCCTTACGTGCGATCGGGCCATCACTCGACAGACTTGAAAGGCACTGCTGGTGATATCTCGCGCGCGAAATATTCTCCTTGCCGGCGTTCTTGGCGCGGCTTCAGTGATTGCGGGGACCTACACCTTCGGAGTTGCCGTAGCCGCTCCCGTTGCTGCAGATGAGACCACCCTGCCCTCCGCTGTGGAGACGTTCGATTACCCGAACGCGGAGAAGATCCTCAAGGAACAGGGCATCACCCTCCGCAAGGGCGATGGGCACATCATCCTGGTCAACTGCAAGGTTGCCTCGGACATCGTGGTTGGGACCCGCCAAAACGTGACAGGTAGGTACTGCTTCAAGGTCACCGGTAATGGCAAGTCCGGGTATCTGGCCTTGGAGATACCTGAAGCCTTTCACATCAAGACTGAGGACTACGCAGTTCAGGCCAAGCTGATCGCCGAAGGGGAGACACAGACTGTCGACGTCCCGAAGAACGGCTTCAAGGGAGTCGGCGAAGGTACGCCTGTGCCGGGTGCTCCCACGGTCCTGGTCGAGCTCCGCATCAACGGCTGACAGACCCCTGATACCAGGCTGTCAGCATCTGCAGTGACCCAGACGGCTTCACCAGCCCCTGAACTCATGAGAAGTGGAAAGACATGTCCGTCATACGTGCACGCGCCACAGGCATAGGCCTCCTGGTGTCCGCCGTAGCAGCCGGCCTGCTGGCTGGTGCCCCTGCGAATGCTGTCGTCGGCGCAACCGCCAAGGACGGCTCATACACGTTCACCGCGAAGCTCGACATCGGTGGCCAGCGAAGCTGTTCAGCCGCGCTCGTTGAGCAGCAGTGGCTAATCACGGCCGCAAGCTGCTTCGCCGACGACCCCACACAGGGCTTCAAGGTCGCCGCAGGTGCGCCAAAGCTGAAGACCACAGCCACCGTCGGTCGAGCCGACCTGACCCGGGAGACCGGCAGCGTGGTGGACGTCGTGGAGCTCGTCCCCCGCGAGGATCGTGACCTGGTGATGGCCAAGCTGGCCAAGCCAGTCGCTGGTATCGCCCCCGCGAGCCTCGGTTCCAACGCCCCTATCAATGGCGAAGAGCTGTGGCTCACGGGTTACGGTCGCACCAAGGACGAGTGGGTACCTGACCGTCTGCACTACGCCAAGTTCACCCTGGGGGCCGTGAAGGACACCACGGTCAGCCTTGCTGGCAAGTCCGACGGCGCGGTTGTCTGCCAGGGTGACACCGGCGGTCCCGCATTTCGGGACATCGGTGGCCGCTACGAACTGGTTGGCATCAATAGTCGGTCCTGGCAGGGCGGTTGCTTCGGCGCTGACGAGAAGGAAACCCGCACCGACGCCGTCGACACCCGCGTCGACGATATCGCCACCTGGATTCAGACCACTTCCTCCCGCGACCTCCTCCGCGGGAAGACCTGGACCGACGCACAGCACATGGTCCCGGGCTACTTCACCGGTGGCTCGCCCGGCGGCAGCCGGCACATGGATCTGTTCGTCGCCTGGAAGGACGGGTCGGCCAGCATCTTCCAGGGCGCCGACCACAACGACCCGAAGTATCCCTTCTCCGCCGAGTACAAGGTCGCGGGAAGCGGATGGCAGTACGCCGTGTCCGTCGCGGGCGGCAACTTCACAGGCAGCGGTACCGACGGCCTGGTCGTCCGCTGGCGCACAGGTGAGGTGACGCGGTTCTCCCATGTCGACCAGAACGGGTTCAGCAAGGAAGAGCAGCTCAGGCCCGCCAACGACACCTGGGTGAAGTACGCCAAGCTGATGACGGTCGGCAGGTACACCGCCAACTCCTTGCGGGACGACCTGCTTGTCGTCTGGGTCGACGGCTCCATATCGCTCTTCGAAGACCTCGGCACCAACGGGCTCAAGCAGGAGAAGCAGCTGCAGAAGGCGATGCAGGCCGGGACCTACATCGAGCAGATCAGCGCTGGGGAATTCACCGGCAAGGAGACCGCCGATCTGCTGATTCGCTGGGCCAACGGCTCGGCCAGCATCTTCCCGGGTGTCAACACCACCAAGGCATTCCACGACGAGATCCAGTTCCGCGCCGCGAATTCCGCGTGGCGGAACACTCTGTCGGTCACGGCCGGAGCCTTCTCCGCCAATGCCCGCCCCAGCGACGTCCTCGTCCGATGGTCCGACGGCAACGTCAGTCTGTACCCCGCCGTGGACGCCAACGGCACGCATGAAGAGAAGGACCTCCTCAAGCAGCCCTGATCAGCAGTAGGGCTGTGGGGCTCGCCGCGAGCAGGTCACGGCGAGCCCCGCGAGGAGACTGGCGCATCTCCTCGGGCCGGAGTTCGCGGCCCGTGACATCGAAGTGTCGGGCGGTCCATGTGGGCCGCCCCAAAAGCATATGTGACAGAGAGTCATTGTTTTGAAGAGACAACCTCATAGGTTCATCGCGCGAACGTTGACCACAGCACTGACAGCGGGCCTGTTGACTGCCGGAACCCTCGCCGGCGGAGCGCAGCTCGCGTTCGCCCCCGTGGGCAATCAATCGGCACTGCCACAGGGTGACGGGCCGAAGCCGATCCCCGTGGTCGCCTCCGCGGCCGTTTCCAAGAACTGGAAGGTGCCACGGCTCAGCGTCATGCCCCTGGGAGACTCGATCACCCATGGCGCCGGCAGCTCGAATGGGTCCGGCTACCGCGCCGAACTGTGGAACCGGTTGGCCCCGCACACGGACAACCTGGATTTCGTGGGTTCCCAGCGGAACGGCAAACTGCCCGACCCCGATCACGAGGGACACTGGGGCTGGAAGATCGGCGGACTGTCCGCCAACATCGACAGATGGCTGCCGGCGGCGAAGCCCAATGTGGTGCTGCTGCACATAGGCACCAACGATATGCACGACAATTACCAGGTCGACACGGCTCCCCAGCGTCTCGGTGACCTGATAGACAAGATCACATCAGCCGCCCCCGACATGACGGTGCTGGTCTCCTCCCTGGTTCCCTCCGGAGACACCGGAACCCAGAAACGTATCGAGCGATTCAACGCCGTGGTGCCACAGCTGGTATCGGAGCGGCAGGGCAAGGGCTTCCATGTCGGGTACGTCGACATGAGCGCGGTCACCACGCAGGATCTCGCGGACGATCTCCACCCCAAGGACAGCGGTTACGCCAAGATGGCAGAGGCCTTCTACGGTGGCCTGGCTCGTGTGGCCACCGACGGCTGGATCCGGCAACGGGTGGACATCAAGCCCGCCCCTCCCATCCCCAAGACGCCCCTTGGTGACTACCGGGTCGACATCAACGGCGACGGCAAGGCCGACTACCTCGTCGTCCACGACAACGGCTCAGTCGACGCCTGGATCAACAACGGCGGCACCGGCCACGGCGGCTGGACCGAACAAGGAACCTTCGCCACCGGCGTCGGCCAGCCCGGCGACAAGGTCCGCTTCGCCGACATCAACGGCGACGGCAAAGCCGACTACCTCGTCGTCCACGACAACGGCTCAGTCGACGCCTGGATCAACAACGGCGGCACCGGCCACGGCGGCTGGACCGAACAAGGAACCTTC
>NZ_JBSFWT010000019.1:0-7371 GCF_053594975.1 Streptomyces sp. NPDC002537 | reverse complement strand
CTTCGCCACCGGCGTCGGCGAACCCGGTAGCAAGGTCCGCTTCGCCGACATCAACGGCGACGGCAAAGCCGACTACCTGATTCTCCAGGACGACGGCGTGGTCAACGCTTGGATCAACAACGGTGGCACGGGTCACGGTGGCTGGACCGAGTACGGCACTTTCGCCACCGGCGTCGGCCAGCCCGGGGACAAGGTCCGCTTCGCCGATGTCAACGGCGACGGCAAAGCCGACTACCTCGTCGTCCAGGACGACGGCGTCATCGACGCCTGGATCAACAACGGCGGCAGCGGCCACGGCGGCTGGACCGAGAACGGGACCCTCGCCACCGGCGTCGGCGAACCCGGTAGTAAAGTCCGAATCTAGCAGCTTGTCCCGTCACGGGATCAGGCTTGCCGGGATCCCTTACCGGACGATCTCGACCATCTGCAGCACAGCCGGTCTTCCGCCCGCTCTTGCCGGGCGGAAGACCGGTGTTTCAGCGGGCCCTGGGGAGAAATCTCCAGGGCCCGCGTAATGCTCGCGCAATGCTCTGCGGCGTAACCGACGCCGCAGGACTCGCCTGCTCTTAACCTGGGATAACCGACAGTGAGCCTGATAACCCCGATCACCACCAAGCCATCCAGTAAACCCCCCACATCCGGGGTACGTCTGGACTCGCTCACAGGCCTGCGGTGGTACGCGGCGCTGCTCGTCGCCTGCTTTCATTTTGCCTACGAGGAAGCGTCCTCCGGCACTTCTTTGCACGTCTTCAGGCTGAAGGAAATCGTCTACGCCGGGCCCTCGGCGGTTTCTTTCTTCTTCATTCTCTCCGGGTTCGTCCTCGCCTGGTCGGCACGCCCTCATGACACCGTGACCGGATTCTGGCGACGCCGGTTCGCCCGGATCTATCCCAGCCACTTGGTGACCTTCGGTGTCGCCGTCCTCACCATGCTCTGGATGGGCAAGGCCCTCGACCCTCGCATCGCGCTGGCGAATCTGAGTCTGACGCAGTCCTGGATCCCGAACCACAAGGACTGGTGGTTCGGATACAACGGCGTCTCCTGGTCGCTGAGCTGCGAGTTCCTCTTCTACCTGACGTTCCCGTTCGCGGTGAAGATCGTCCGGCAGTTCTCCACTCGCGGCCTGTGGGTGACGGTGGTCGCAGGCAATCTGTGCGTCGTCCTGGCCCCGCTGTACATGAAGTCCATCGAGCAAGCGGCCAACTGGGATCCGAAGTTCCTGCTCTACGTCTTCCCGCCCATGCGGCTGGTCGAGTTCGTGATCGGCATCGCCGTCGCACTGCTGGTGAAGAACGGTTCCTGGCGCGGCCCCGGGCTAGCTGCCAGCCTCGCCTTGTCCGTCCTGGTGGTTTTCGGGCCGTCCCACGTCATGCCCTTCGACTTCCACTGGAGCGCTGACACGGTCATTCCGTACACCCTGACCATTGCCGCAGCCGCACGCGCCGACGTCCTGGGGGAGCCCTCTCCCTTCAGAAACCGGGTCAACGTTTATCTGGGTGAAGTCTCCTTTGCTTTCTACCTGGTCCACGAGATCGTCATATTCAGCGTCGACTATTTCCTCAAGACACACCACTTCACCATTCCCCTGGCCCTACATCTGGGCCTGGTCCTGGCGATCTCTTTCCTCGGTGCGGTGCTCCTGCACGAGTACGTGGAGAAACCCGGCGTGAAGCTGCTGTCCCGTAGCCGACGGAAACCCCGGCCGACCACGACCTGATCGCTCGCATGAACAAGCCCCGGCCGATGGACAGGTCGGGGCTCAAGCACATCAGGGCTCGGCACGCTCACCGCGCAGCCAGCGTCTCCCAGAACATCAACTCATACGCCTGAAGCAACCTGCCGTACCGGAGCGCGAGACGCTCCGTCAGCAGCCCGCCCCTCAGGCCGGATTCGACCGCCGTCAGCGCCAGCGACTCCGCCTCCTCGGACGGTTCCGCGAAGAAGTCGAAGAAGCCGCACGCCCGGTCGGCGAAGCCGTAGTGGGCGCGCATGGCGCGGCTGATGGTCCCGCAATACCCCGACCATGCCGCGAAGTTGGCCGTCAGGGCAACCACCGCATCGGAAGGTTCCGCGCTCAGTGCGAGCCAGGCCGCGTAGGCCGGGTAGGCCTGGCAGCCCGCCTGTGGTTCGTACGACTCGATGGCGGCGGCGTCCAGGCCGCAGGCATCAGTCAGGGCCGTCAGTCGGTGGAGGGCCTCGGTTTCGCCCTCTGCGAGGAAGTGGAAGAAAGCGGCCACGGCGGGCTGCTGTGCGGCCCGTTCGGTCAGGTGCAGGAAGCTGCGGCGGTCGCTGGTGATGATGTGGTGCTGTTCCAGGGCCAGGGTCGCGAAGACCTCGCGGGGGGCCTCGCCCCTGGCGATCAGGGGGACGAGACGGTTCGCGTCGGCCGCGGGCGTGAGGCCCGTCGTCGCGTCCGTCAGTACTTGCCGGGCCGTACGAGCAGCCATCGCGGCGCCTCCCTGTCCCTGACAGCGTCCCCGACACCGTCCCCGGCACAGGTTGCCAGAAGATCGCGGGTCAGGGGCGGGGTGCCGCGCTCACTTCGCCCCCGCCACGTAGAACAGCAGGAAGAGGAAGCCGGCGAAGAAGTGCACGGCGACGAGGTAGATGAAGATGCGGATCGTGATCGCTATCGGTGCCCGGTCCTGCTCTTTGACGACCTTCTTCGCGGTCGGCGGGACGACGGCGGTCATGGCGGTGTTGACGTCCTGCGAGGCGTTGCTCATGGCATTCCCCTCCGGGTCGGTGCGGCGCCGCCGAGGCACAGCTCGGTCGCGCCGCTCTGCATCAGCGTGTGCATGAACAGCAGGTCCACTCCGCTGCCCGACGCGGCCGCGATGCGGTGCGGGGTCAGCGAGTCGAAGTGCGCCGCGTCGCCGGGGTCCAGCAGGTGGGTGGACTCGCCGAGGGTCAGCCGCAGCCGGCCGCCGGTCACGTACAGCCACTCCTCGCCGGGGTGCACCCGGACCAGCTCGGCCTGTTCGCCGGGGCCCGGCGGCACGTGCAGCCGGAGCGCCTGCATGGCCCGTCCGGAGCCCCCGGCCCGCCAGTAGGTCCAGCCGCCGGACTGCTGGGCTTCCATGCGGTCCGCGCGCACAATGGGATCGCGCTCGGGGATCGCCTCGCCGAGGAGGTCCGATACGGTCGTTCCGTACGTGCGCGCCAGCGTGAGCAGCATCGGCAGGGACGGGGTGCGGCGGCCGGTCTCCAGGCGGGACAGGTGCGCGGGGGAGAGTCCGACCCGCGCGGCGGCGGCCTCCAGTGTCAGTCCACTGCGTCTGCGCAGGTCGCGCAGACGGGGGGCGACGGACGGCAGGTCGGCGATGTCGTCGGGCTCGGGCGGTGCGGCCAGGTCGGGCTGCGGCGGGCTCATGTGTCCGGTATAGCCCTGCCCGTGCCTCAGAGGCAAAAGTTTTGCCCCTGAGGCAAAACTTTTGGAAGCAACGACTCCGCAAAGGTCCTAGCCGCGCTCCTTACGCAATGCCCGTAATCGCCTCACCTGCGGTTATGCATCCGGTGAACAGTCAGGAAACTCTCCAACTTGGCATTGACATGACATGCCGGACCCCCGGCATCCTGGGCGCCATGACCAACCCCCCTCGTTTCACGCGTACCGCGGCGATCGCCGCCGCCCTGACCTCGGTGGTACTGTTCGGCGGCCCCGCCGTGGCGGCCACTCCCACCACCACCGTCCACTCCGCCACCGTGAGCCTGAAGACCGTCGGTGACATCTGCTACGGCGACCTGCCGTCCCAGGCGCACGACACCATCACGCTGATCGACAACGGTGGCCCGTTCCCGTACCCGCGGGACGGCATCGTCTTCTCGAACCGCGAGGGTGTGCTGCCGCAGCAGTCGAGCGGCTACTACCACGAGTACACGGTCAAGACGCCCGGCGCCCCGGACCGCGGTGCCCGACGCATCATCACCGGCGAGCAGCAGCACGAGGACTACTACACGGCCGACCACTACGCGACCTTCGACCTGGTCGACTTCAGCTGCTGAATCTCCGTCAGGCAGCCATCGGATACAGGCTGCTGAGGGAATATCACCCTGATTCGCGTCCCGCCGTCACCTCCGACGGCGGGACTTCCGTTTCAATGGCCCGGTGAGATCCCGGTCCGTACGTGCCCTGATCACCGCGCTGGCGGCCACCGTCTGCCTCGCCCTCTCCCAGGCCCCTCCCGCGGCCCCGGCGGCCGCTCCCGGCCCCGGCCTCGGGCCCGGCCTCGGTCCCGACGTCATCGTCTTCGATCCCTCCATGCCCAGGGAGGCGATCCAGCGGAAGGTCGACGAGGTCTTCCGGCAGCAGGAGAAGAACCAGTTCGGCGCCGCCCGCCGGGCCTTGCTGTTCAAGCCGGGCAGCTACGACGTCGACGTCAAGGTCGGCTTCTCCACCCAGGTCGCGGGGCTCGGCCTGTCCCCCGACGACGTGACGATCAGGGGAGGCGTGCACGTCGACGCGCGCTGGTTCCAGGGGAACGCCACCCAGAACTTCTGGCGCGGCGCCGAGAACCTCTCCATCGTCCCCGCCTCGGGCACCGACCGCTGGGCGGCGGCCCAGGCCGCCCCGTACCGCCGTATGCATCTGCCCGGGGACCTGCGGCTCGACGACGGCGGGTGGGCCAGCGGCGGCTTCATCGCCGACTCGCGGATCGACGGGCAGGTGCGGTCGGGCACCCAGCAGCAGTGGCTCACGCGCGACAGCCGCATCGGCGGCTGGGACGGTGCCACCTGGAACATGGTGTTCGTCGGGGTACGGAACGCGCCCGCGGGCACCTTCCCCGCTCCCCCGTACACCCGCGTCGACCGGGCGCCGGCCGTGCGCGAGAAGCCGTTCCTCTACGTCGACGGCGCGGGCGCGTACCGCGTCCTCGTCCCGGCCCTGCGCGCCTCGGCGCGGGGGACGACCTGGGAGGGCGGGGCCCGGCAGCCGGGTTCGTCGCGCCCGCTCGGGCGGTTCTCCGTCGTACGGGCCGGTACGGGCGCGGACCGGATCCAGGCGGCGCTCGACCGCGGCATGGACCTGCTGTTCACCCCCGGCGTCCACCACCTCGACCGGACCCTGCGGGTCACCCGCCCCGGCACGGTCGTCCTCGGGCTGGGGATCGCGACGCTCGTGCCCGACCGGGGCACCCCCGCGCTGTCCGTCGCCGACGTGGACGGCGTACGGATCGCGGGCCTCCTCGTCGACGCCGGGCCCGTCGCCTCGCCCGCCCTGATGGAGCTCGGGCCGCCCGGCTCGCACCGGCGCCACGACCGCGACCCCGTCTCCCTCCACGACGTGTTCTTCCGCGTCGGCGGCGCGGGGGCCGGCCGGGCGGTGCGGACGCTGGTCGTCAACAGCTCGGACGTGATCGGCGACGACCTGTGGCTGTGGCGCGCCGACCACGGCACCGGCGTCGGATGGACCGTCAACACAGCTGACGAGGGGCTGGTGGTGAATGGCCGTCATGTCACCATGTACGGGCTGTTCGTCGAGCATTACCAGCGTCGGCAGGTCGTCTGGAACGGCGAAGACGGCCGCACGTACTTCTTCCAGAACGAGCTGCCCTACGACCCGCCCTCCCAGGCGGCCTGGAGCGACGGCGCCGCCAAGGGGTACCCGGCCTACGTCGTCGCGGGCCGCGTGACCCGTCACGAGGCCTGGGGGCTGGGCAGTTACGCCCACTTCACCACCGGGCAGCGGATCGTCGCCGACCGCTCCTTCGCGGCGCCCCGCGGGCCCGGGGTGCGCTTCCACGACCTGGTCACGGTCTCCCTGGACGGCGGGAGCACCATCCGGCACGTCATCAACGACAGGGGTGGTCCGTCCGATGCCGCCGCCCATGTCGCCTATCTGCGCTCTTATCCCTGACGACCCCGTGGTTGTGTCGTCAACAACCTTGTCCGGATAGCCGCTTGAAATGTGCCGGCCTCTCCTATGAGCCCTTCAGTGCAAGGGCTACCAGTCGGTAAGGTGGTGGGCAGTCTTGACAATGAGGGGGTTGGCCGCCATGGGAACGGACGTCGGCGAAATAGTCGATCTTGCGGCGATGGGGCACGAGTTCGCCAGAGACCCGTACCGGATCTACGCCGAGCTGCGCGCGGCCGGGCCCGTGCACCGGGTGCGGATGCCGGAGGGTGCCGAGGCCTGGCTCGTCGTCGGCCACGACGAGGTGCGCGCCACCCTCAACGACCCACGGCTGTCGAAGAGCTGGCACTCCGCCGACGTGGGCCTCGGGCTCACCTCGGTGGCCTCCGGCCCGCACATGCTGATCACCGACCCGCCGCAGCACACCCGGCTGCGCAAGCTCGTCACCCGCGCGTTCACCCCCAGGCGCGTCGAGGGCCTCGCGCCCCGCGTACAGGCGATGACGGACGAGTTGATCGACGCGATGGCCGCGGCCCCGGACCGCCGCGCCGACCTCGTCGACGCCCTGTCCTTCCCGCTCCCCATGGGCGTCATCTGCGAGCTGCTCGGCGTGCCCTCGCTCGACCGGCAGGCGTTCCGCGCCTGGTCCAACACCGCCATCGGGTCCGCGCCGGTCGCCGAGAAGGAGGTGGCGGCGCGCGAGGGCCGCGCGTACCTCGTCGAACTCATCGCCGCCAAGCGCCACCAGCCCGGCGACGACCTGCTGAGCGACCTGATCCGCACCACGGACGAGGAAGGCGACCGGCTCACGGCCGACGAACTCCTCGGCATGGCCTGGCTCCTGCTCGTCGCCGGGCACGAGACGACCGTCAACCTCATCTCCAACGGCGTCCTGGCCCTCCTCCGGCACCCGGAGCAACTGGCCGATCTGCGGGCCGACTTCGGCCTGATGGAGAACGCCGTCGAGGAGATGCTGCGCTACGACGGGCCGGTCGAGACCCCCACCTACCGGTTCACCACCGAGCCGCTGGAGATCGGCGGGGTGTCCGTTCCCGGGGGCGGGAGCCTGGTCCTGCCGGTGCTCGCCGACGCCGATCGCGATCCCGCGCGGTTCCCGGAGCCCGACCGCTTCGACATCCGGCGCGACGCGCGGGGCCATGTCGCCTTCGGGCACGGCATCCACTACTGCCTGGGGGCGCCGCTGGCTCGGCTGGAGGCGCGCATAGCGATCCGGTCGCTGCTGGAGCGCTTCCCGGATCTGGCCTTGGATGTGCATCCGGCTGCGCTGGCGTGGCGTCAGGGGATGCTCATACGGGGGCCGGAGAGGGTGCCGGTGCGGTTCTGATTGCCGGGGTGGGTCGGCCCGGCCCGGTTGTCGACTGCGGGGTGGCTGCGCCGCTCGCCGTTGTCGAGTGCGGGTTTGGTTCGCCGCCTGCGGCGGGGGCGGCCTGCGGCCGCGTCCTCAAACGCCGGACAGGCTGGATATGCGGGCGGGCGCAAACCGCAAGGCCCAAGAC
>NZ_JBSFWT010000018.1:0-106080 GCF_053594975.1 Streptomyces sp. NPDC002537 | reverse complement strand
TCACCCACCACACCCACACCCGACTCCAGCCAGAACCGCTCACGCTGGAACGCATACGTCGGCAGATCCACCCACCGAGCCCCCGAACCAGCGAACACCGCATCCCAACTGACCGGCAAACCAGTCACATAGCCCTCGGCGAGGGACAGCAGGAAGCGCTCCATGCCCCCCTCGTCCCGGCGCAGAGTGCCCAACGCGACAGCACCCGCGCCGGAGTCCTCGAAAGTCTCCTGCAGACCCACCGTCAGAACGGGATGAGCACTGGACTCGACGAACAGACCGAAACCATCGGCGAGAAGAGCACGCACCGTTTCATCGAAGTGAACCGTCTGACGGAGGTTGGTGTGCCAGTACTCCGCGTCCAGTTCCGTCGTATCGATCAGCCCACCGGTCACCGTCGAATAGAACGGGACCTCCGAAGGCCGGGGCTCGATTCCCTCCAGAGCACTGATGACCTGCTCGCGGATCGATTCCACCTGCGCGGAATGCGACGCGTAGTCCACGGCGATCCGCCGCGCCCGCACCCCATCCGCCTCACAGGCGGCCAGCAACTCGTCGAGCGCCTCGGACTCCCCCGAAACCACCGTCGACGACGGCCCGTTCACCGAAGCGACCGAGATCCGCTCACCCCAACGCCCTATAAGCCCCCGCGTCCGCTCGGCGGGCAACGGCACGGACACCATCCCACCCCGGCCGGAAAGACCTTCGCCGATCGCCAGTGCCCGGAGCGCGACCACCTTCGCCGCGTCGTCCAAGGACAGTGCGCCGGACACCGCGGCCGCGGCGATCTCGCCCTGGCTGTGGCCGATCACGGCGGCGGGCTCCACACCCATCGACCGCCACAGCGCGGCCAACGACACCATCACCGCCCACAACGCGGACTGCACCACCTCCACGTCGTCGAGCGAAGGCGCGCCCTCGCCGCCGCGGACGGCCTCGATCACCGACCAGCCCGTCAGCGGGCGCAGCGCCTCGTCGCATTCTGTGAGCCGTGCGGCGAAGACGGGCGAGGAGTCGAGCAGCCCGGCGGCCATGCCGGGCCACTGGGAGCCCTGGCCGGGGAAGACGAAGGCCACTCGGCCCGGTTCACCCACGGTGCCCGACACGGCGTTCCCCGCCGGTTCGCCCTCGGCGAGCGCGGCCAGGCCCGCGAGGGCGCTCTCGCGGTCGGCCGCCAGGACCACGCCGCGGTGGTCGAGTGCCGCGCGCGTCGACGCCAGCGACCAGCCCAGGTCGGTGAGGTCGAGGGTGGCATCCGCTTCGACGTGTGCGGCGAGTCGCTTCGCCTGTGCCCGGAGTCCGGCCTCGGACTTCGCGGACACGGTCACCGGAACCACGGGGGGTGTGGTCCCGGTGGCCGGCTCCGACGGTACGGGCTCGCCCTCCTCGATGATCACGTGGGCGTTGGTGCCGCTGATACCGAAGGACGAGACACCGGCCCGGCGGGGGCGGTTGTCGTCCGTGGTCCACTCGACCGGCTCGGTCAGCAGCTCCACCGCACCCGACGCCCAGTCGACATGCGGCGACGGCTCATCCACATACAGAGACTTCGGCAGCACACCGTGCCGCATCGCCTCCACCATCTTGATCACACCCGCCACACCAGCAGCGGCCTGCGCATGCCCGATGTTCGACTTCACCGAACCCAGCCACAACGGACGCTCTTCCGGCCGCTCCTGGCCATACGTGGCCAGCAACGCCTGCGCCTCGATCGGATCACCCAACGTCGTACCCGTACCATGCGCCTCCACCACATCGACATCCGCCGCCGACAACCGGGCACTGGCAAGAGCAGCACGGATCACCCGCTGCTGCGAAGGACCGTTCGGCGCCGTCAGACCGTTCGACGCACCGTCCTGGTTCACCGCCGACCCACGCACCACCGCCAACACCCGATGCCCATTACGGCGGGCATCCGAGAGCCGCTCCACCAACAGCACACCCACACCCTCGGACCACCCCGCACCATCCGCAGCCGCCGAGAACGCCTTGCACCGACCGTCAGGCGCCATCCCCCGCTGCCGACTGAACTCGACGAAGACCCAGGGGGTGGCCATGACCGTCACGCCCCCGGCGAGTGCCAGTGAGCATTCGCCCGAGCGCAGGGCCTGGGTTGCCAGGTGCAGGGCGACGAGTGAGGACGAGCAGGCGGTGTCGACCGTGACGGCCGGGCCTTCCAGGCCGAAGGTGTAGGCGACGCGTCCGGAGGCCACGCTGCCCTGGGTGCTGGTGACCGCGTAGCCCTCCATGCCTTCGGGCTGGTCGGAGGTCGTGCCGTAGTCGTGGTGCATGACGCCGGCGAAGACGCCCGTGGAACTGCCCTTCAACGAACCAGGGTCGATACCCGCCCGCTCGAACACCTCCCACGACGTCTCCAACAACAACCGCTGCTGCGGATCCATCGACAAAGCCTCACGCGGCGAGATCCCGAAAAACCCCGCATCGAACTCCCCCGCCTCATGAAGGAAACCCCCCTCCCGCGCATAGGACTTCCCCACCGCCCCCGGATCCGGGTCGTACAACCCCTCCACATCCCACCCACGATCCACCGGGAAGAACGACACCGCATCCCCACCCGACTCCACCAACCGCCACAGACCCTCCGGAGACGACACCCCACCCGGGAACCGGCACGCCATCCCCACAATCGCCACCGGCTCATCCACCACACCCGACACCGGCGTCACCGGGGCCACCACACGCCCCACACCCAGAACCTCCGACCGCAGAAAACCCGCCAACGCCGACGGAGTCGGATAGTCGAAGACCAAGGTGGCGGGGAGGGTCATGCCGATCGCGGCGTTGAGGCGGTTGCGGAGTTCCACGGCGGTGAGGGAGTCGAAGCCGAGTTCCTTGAAGGGACGGTTGGCCGCGACGGTCTCCGGTGTGGCGTGTCCGAGTACGGTCGCCACCTGTGCCCGTACGACGTCGAGGAGTTCGCGGTGCTGCTCCTCCTCGCCGAGGCCGGTGAGGCGCCGGGCGAGTGTGGAGGCGCCGGAGGTGTCGGCGGTGGCCGCGGTCCTGCGGGCGGTGGTGCGGACGAGGCCGCGGAACAGGGCGCGGAGCATGCCCGCCGCCGCTTCCTTGCGCAGGACGGCCGTGTCGAGGCGTACCGGCACGAGGTGGGCGTCGTCGAGGGCGAGTGCCGTGTCGAGCAGTCGCAGCCCGAGGTCGGCGGGCAGGGGGCGGATGCCCGCGCGGCGCATCCAGGCGAGGTCGTCCCGGTCGAGGTGGTCGAGCATGTCGCCGGCCTGTTCCCACAGGCCCCAGGCGAGGGAGTGGGCGCCGAGTCCGTGCGCCCGGCGGTGCTGGGCGAGGGCGTCCAGGAAGGCGTTGGCCGCCGCGTAGTTGGCCTGCCCCGGGTTGCCGAACGTCCCGGCGACCGAGGAGAAGAGGACGAATGCCGACAGGTCGAGGTCGCGGGTCAGCTCGTGCAGGTTGACGGCCGCGTCGACCTTCGGGCGCAGGACGTGGGCCAGCCGCTCGGGGGTGAGGGAGGCGACGAGTCCGTCGTCGAGGACACCGGCCGCGTGGACGACGGCGGTGAGGGGGTGTTCCGCCGGAATCCCGGCGAGGACCGTGGTCAGGGCTTCGCGGTCGGCGGCGTCGCAGGCCACGACGTCGACGGTCGCCCCGGCCGCGGTGAGTTGTGCCGTGAGGTCGGTGGCCCCGGTCGCGGCGGGGCCGCGGCGGCTGGTGAGCAGCAGGTGCCGTACGCCGTGTTCGGTGACCAGATGCCGGGCGAGCAGCCCACCCAGCGCGCCCGTGCCGCCGGTGATCAGGACGGTGCCGTCGGGCCGGAATGCCGGGGAGGTGCTCTCCGCGTTCTCCGTGCTCTCCGGGGTTTCCGCGCGTGCCAGGCGGGGGGTGAGGACGGCTCCGTCGCGCACGGCCAGTTGGGGTTCGTCCCCTTCGGTGGCGGCGGCGACCGCGGCCACCAGGACGTCCCAGGAGGCGTCGGGGGTGTCGATGTCCACGAGGACGAAGCGGCCGGGGTGCTCGGACTGGGCGGAGCGGATCAGGCCCCAGACCGGGGCGTGGGCGAGGTCGGTGACGTCCTCGCCGGGGCGGGTGGCCACGGCGCCGCGGGTCACGACCACGAGCCGGGATCCGGCGAGCCGGTCGTCGGCGAGCCACGTCCGGATCAGGGCGAGTGCCGTGGCGGCCGCCTCGTGGGCGGCGTGCGCGAGGTCCGGGCCGGGGGTGGGTCCGTAGCAGGTGGCCACGGCGACCCGCGGGGCGACGGCGGTCCCGGCGTCGAGGTCGGCGATCAGGTCCTTGAGGGCGGCGACCTGGCCGGCCGGTCCGGTGTGCCCGAGCGTCATCCAGCCGCTGGTGTCGGCGGTGGCGGCCGCGCGCAGCGGCGTCCATTCCGTGCGGAAGAGGGACTGCCGTACGGGCGCGGTGGCGTCGGCGAGCCGTTGCCCGGAGACGGGGCGCAGGGTGAGGGCGTCGATGGAGGCGACCGGTGCGCCGGTGGGGTCGGCGAGGGTCACGCTCACGGTGTCGGTGCCGCGCGGGGTGACCCGTACGCGGACGGCCGTGGCGCCCGTGGCGTGGAGGGTGATGCCGCTCCAGGCGAAGGGGAGGTGGACGGGGGCGGTGGGCCCGTCGGTGTCCAGCCGGGCGAGGAGCGCGGGGTGGAGCGCGGCGTCGAGGAGTGCGGGGTGGATGCCGAAGTGTCCGGCGTCCTGGGCCTGTTCGCCGGTGAGGGCGACCTCGGCGAGGAGGCTGTCGCCGGAGCGCCAGGCGGCGCGCAGCCCTTGGAAGGCCGGGCCGTATCCGTAGCCCGCTTCGGCGACGCGGTCGTAGAAGTCCTCCACCGGGACGGGCTGCGCGCCGGCGGGCGGCCAGGCGGTGGGGACGGGGGCGGGGGCGGGAACGGGGTCCGTGACGTGGGGGGTGAGGGTGCCGCCGGCGTGGCGGGTCCAGGGGGTGCCGGTGTCGTCGGGGGTGTCGTCGGGTTCGTCCGGGCGGGAGTGGATGTGAACGGAGCGGCGGCCGGTGGTGTCGGGTGCCGTCACGGACACCTGGAGGTGTACGGCGCCGTGTTCCGGGAGCGGCAGCGGCGCTTCGAGGGTGAGGTCGTCGAGCCGCTCACAGCCGGTCATGTGGCCTGCTTGGAGGGCGAGTTCGACGAACGCGGTGCCGGGGAGCAGGGCGGTGCCGAGGGCGGTGTGGTCGGCGAGCCAGGGGTGGCTGTGGAGCGAGAGCCGCCCGGTGAGGAGCAGGTGGTCGTCGTCGGCGAGCCGGACGGCGGCGCCGAGCAGGGGGTGGCCGGCGGCGCGGAGGCCGAGCGCGGTGGCGTCGGTGGCCTTCGCCCGGCCGGACTCCAGCCAGAAGCGGCGGCGTTGGAAGGCGTAGGTGGGCAGGTCGACGCGGCGGGTCCCGGTGCCGTGGAGGACGGTGCTCCAGTCGACGGGCAGGCCGCGCACCCAGCCCTCGGCGAGCGAGGTGCGGAAGCGGGCGGGGCCGCCCTCGTCGCGGCGCAGGGTGCCGAGGGCGACGGCGTCGGTGCCGGTGTCCTCGATCGTCGCCTGGAGACCCATGGTGAGGACGGGGTGGGCGCTGGACTCGACGAAGAAGCGGTGGCCGTCGGCGAGGAGGGTGCGGACGGTGCCGTCGAAGTCCACGGGCTGCCGGGCGTTCCGGAACCAGTACTCGGCGTCGAGCCGGGAGGTGTCCAGGCGCTGTCCGGTGACGGTGGAGTAGAACGGCACGTCGCCGGTGCGGGGGGTGACGTCGGCGAACAGGGCGAGGATGCGTTCGCGGAGCGGGTCGACCTGGGCGCAGTGGGAGGCCACGGTGGAGCCGACGATCCGGGCGCGGACGTCGTCGCGCGCGCACTCGGCGACGAATTCCTCCAGTGCGTCGGTCTCGCCCGCCACGGTGACGGCGGCCGGTCCGTTGCGGCCCGCGATCGCGAGGCGTCCGGCCCAGCGGGCCAGCCGCTGTTCGGTGGCGTCGGCCGGCAGGGCCACGGAGGCCACGGCGCCCTTGCCGACGAGTTCTTCGGCGAACAGGGCGCTGCGGAGGACGACGATACGGGTGGCGTCGGCGAGGGACAGGGCCCCGGCGACGTGGGCGGCGGCGATCTCGCCCTGGCTGTGGCCCACGACGGCGGAGGGTTCGACCCCGGCCGAGCGCCACAGTGCGGCCAGCGAGATGTTCACCGCGAAGAGGACGGGCTGGAGGATCTCGATGCGGTCGAGCGGGGGCGCGCCGTCGGCGCCGCGCAGGACGTCGGCGGCGGACCAGCCGACGAGGTCGCGGAGGACGGCGTCGCACTCGGCGAACCTGTCGGCGAAGGCGCCGGGGGTGTCGAGGAGTTCGGCGGCCATGCCGTGCCACTGCGAGCCCTGGCCGGGGAAGACGAACACGACGGGGCCGCGGAGGTCCGCGGTGCCGGTGACGGTGCCCGCCGCGGGGGTGCCGTCGGCCAGTGCCGTGAGGGCGGCCGTGCGGTCGGGGGCGAGGACGACGCCGCGGTGTTCGAGGGTGGCGCGGCCGGTCACGAGGGACCGGCCGATGTCGCGGGGTGACAGCTCGGGCTGTTCCCGGGTGAGTGCGGCGAGCCTGCCCGCCTGGGCGCGCAGCGCGGCTTCGGTCTTCGCGGAGATCACCCAGGGGACGGGTCCGTCGTCGGCCGGGGACGGCGGGCCGTCCTGCCCGGCGGGCCGGGTGTCGGTGGGTGCTTCCTCCAGGATCAGGTGGGCGTTGGTGCCGCTGATGCCGAAGGACGAGACGCCGGCGCGGCGGGGGCGGTCGCCCGCCGTCCAGGCGACGGGTTCGGTGAGGAGGGTGACGGCGCCGCTCGACCAGTCGACGTGCGGGGACGGTTCGTCCGCGTGGAGGGTGGCGGGCAGTGTGCCGTGGCGGAGGGCCTGCACCATCTTGATGACTCCGGCGACGCCCGCGGCGGCCTGGGTGTGGCCGATGTTGGACTTCACGGAGCCGAGCAGCAGGGGGCGGCCGTCGGGGCGTTCGGCGCCGTAGGTGGCGAGGAGGGCGTGGGCCTCGATCGGGTCGCCGAGGGTCGTGCCGGTGCCGTGGGCCTCGACGGCGTCGACGTCGGCGGCCGTCAGCCCGGCGGCGGCCAGGGCGTCGCGGATCACGCGTTCCTGGGACGGTCCGTGGGGGGCGGTCAGTCCGTTGCTGGCGCCGTCCTGGTTGGTGGCGGAGCCGCGGACGACGGCGAGGACCTGGTGGCCGTTGCGGCGGGCGTCGGACAGCCGCTCCACCAGCAGGACGCCGGCGCCCTCGGCCCAGCCGGTGCCGTCGGCGGCCGCGGAGAAGGCCTTGCAGCGGCCGTCCGGGGACAGCGCGCCCTGGCGGCTGAGCTCGACGAACATGCCGGGTGTCGACATGACGGTCACGCCGCCCGCGAGTGCCATGGAGCACTCGCCGGAGCGCAGCGACCGCACCGCCCAGTGGAGTGCGACGAGCGAGGACGAGCAGGCGGTGTCGACGGTGACGGCGGGGCCTTCGAGCCCGAGGGTGTAGGCGACGCGGCCGGAGGCGACGCTGGTGGTGCCGCCGGTCAGGCGGTGGCCGTCGACGCCCTCCGCGCCGTCCTGGAGCTGTGGCCCGTACTCCTGGAACATCGCGCCGAAGAACACGCCGGTCCGGGTGCCGCGCAGGGACAGGGGGGCGATGCCCGCGCGTTCGAGGACCTCCCACGAGGTCTCCAGCAGGAGTCGCTGCTGCGGGTCCATGGCGAGGGCCTCGCGGGGCGAGATGCCGAAGAGGTCGGGGTCGAAGCCGGTGGCCTCGTGGAGGAAGCCGCCCGTGCGGACGTAGCTGGTGGCGGGCCGTTCGAGTGTCGGGTCGTAGAGGTCGTCCAGGTCCCAGCCGCGGTCGGAGGGGAAGTCCCCGATGACGTCCCGCCGGTTCGCCACCACGTCCCACAGGGCCTCGGGGGAGGCGATGCCGCCGGGGAAGCGGCAGGCCATGGCGACGATGGCGATCGGCTCGTCGTCGGTGGCGGCGGGCCGGGCGCCGGTGGCGGGGGCGGCGGGCCGGGTGCCGAGGAGGGCGTCACGCAGGTGCCGGGCCAGGGCCAGGGGGGTCGGGTGGGCGAAGAGCACGGTGGTGGGCAGGGGCAGCTCCGTGCGGGCGCCGAGGGTGTTCCGCAGCTGTACGGAGAGGTGCGAGTCGAACCCGAGGTCCTTGAAGGTGCGTTCCGCGTCGACGGCGTCCGGCGACGGGTGTCCGAGAGCGGCCGCGGCGTGCGCGCGTACCAGGCGCAGGAGGGTCTCCTCCTGCTCGGCGGGCTGCCGCGCCGTCAGTTCGCGAGCCAGCACCGTCAGTTCACGAGCCGGCTCGGAGGAGTCTTCTCCGGCCCCTGTCACCGGTTCCGTGGCCGGGAGTCCGGCGCGGGCGGTCCTCGGGGCTCCGGCGACGGTGTCGATCCAGTGCCGCTGCCGTTGGAAGGCGTAGGTGGGCAGGTCGACGCGGCGTGCCCCGGTGTCGGCGAGGACGGTGCTCCAGTCGACGGGCAGGCCGCGCACCCAGCCCTCGGCGAGCGCGGTCAGGAAGCGGGCGGGGCCGCCCTCGTCGCGGCGCAGGGTGGCGGTGGCGACGGCCTTGGCGGAGGCGTCCTCGAAGATCTCCTGGAGGCCGGGGGTGAGGACGGGGTGGGCGCTGGTCTCGACGAAGTGGCCGAAGCCGTCGGCGAGGAGGGCGCGGACGGTCTCGTCGAAGCGGACGGTCTGCCGGAGGTTGGTGTACCAGTACTCGGCGGTCAGCTCCGTGGTGTCGACCGGGCCGCCGGTCACGGTCGAGTGGAAGGGGATGTCGCCGTGGCGCGGCCGGATGCCGCGCAGCGCGCTGATCACCTGGTCGCGGATGGACTCGACCTGCGCGGAGTGGGAGGCGTAGTCGACGGCGATGCGGCGGACGCGCAGGCCGTCCGTCTCGCAGGCGGCGAACAGCTCGTCCAGGGCGCGGGGTTCGCCCGAGACCACGGTGGACGAGGGGCCGTTGACGGAGGCGACCGAGAGGCGGCCGGCCCACGGTGCGAGGCGTTCGCGGACCAGGTCGGCGGAGAGGGGTACGGACAGCATGCCGCCACGGCCCGAGAGGCCGTCGGCGATGGCGCGGGCGCGCAGGGCGACCACTTTGGCGGCGTCGTCGAGGGAGAGGGCGCCGGACACCGCGGCGGCGGCGATCTCGCCCTGGCTGTGGCCGATCACCGCGTCCGGTTCCACTCCGGCCGAGCGCCAGAGCGCGGCGAGGGACACCATGACGGCCCAGAGCGCGGACTGGACGGTCACGACGTCGTCGAGGGCCGCCGGGTCCGCGGTGCCGCGGACGACGTCGGTCACCGGGAGGTCGAGGTACGGGCGCAGGGCGGTGTCGCACTCGGCGAGGCGGGCGGCGAAGGCGGGCGAGGAGTCCAGCAGCCCGGCCGCCATGCCGAGCCACTGGGAGCCCTGGCCGGGGAAGACGAAGGCGATGCGGCCGGGCGCGTCCGCGGTGCCCGAGACGGTGTGGGGCGCGGGGGTGCCGTCGGCCAGTGCCGTGAGGCCCGCGAGCGCGTCGTCGTGGCCGGTGGCCAGGACCACGGCGCGGTGGTCGAGTGCCGCTCGCGAGGTCGCCAGTGACCAGCCGACGTCCGCCAGGGGGGTGTCCGGGCGGGCGGCGGTGAACGAGGCGAGCCGGGCGGCCTGGCCGCGCAGCCCGGCCCCGGTCCTGCCGGAGATCACCCAGGGCACGTGGGTGGTGGTGCGCGGTGCGGGGGCCGGCTCCTGGGTGCCGCCGCCGCTCCACTCCGCCACGACCACATGGCAGTTGGTGCCGCCGACGCCGAAGGAGGAGACCCCGGCGAGCAGCGGGCGGTCCTCGCGCGGCCATGCCCCGGTGGTGTCCTGGACCCGCAGTCCGAGGGCGTCGAGCGGGATGTCCGGGTTCGGGGTGCGGTAGTTGAGGCTGGCGGGGAGGGTGCGGTGCTGGACGCTGAGGATGACCTTGAGCAGTCCGGTGATGCCCGCGGCGCCTTCGAGGTGGCCCACGTTGGTCTTCACGGAGCCGACCGCGAGGGGGTGCCCGGTGTCCCGGGCGGTGCCGAACACGGCGCCGAGGGCGGCGGCTTCGACGGGGTCGCCGACCTTGGTGCCGGTGCCGTGGAGCTCGACGTACTGCACGTCGGCGGGGTCGACCCCGGCCCGCTCGTGGGCGAGCCGCAGGAGTTCCTCCTGGGCGGGCCGGTTCGGGGAGGTGAGGGTGGCGCCGCCGCCGTCGTTGTTGACGGCGCTGCCGCGCAGCACGCAGCGGATGTCGTCGCCGTCGGCGAGCGCCCGGGACAGCCGTTTGAGGACGACGACGGCGCCGCCCTCGCCGCGTACGTAGCCGTTGGCGCGGGCGTCGAAGGTGTGGCAGCGGCCGTCGGGCGAGAGCGCGCCGAAGGCCGTGATGCGGTCGGTGGTCTCCTGGATCAGGTTGAGGTTGACGCCGCCCGCGAGCGCGACCGCGGACTCGCCGGAGCGGAGGCTCTCGCAGGCGAGGTGCACGGCGACCAGGGAGGACGACTGTCCGGCGTCGACGGTCAGGCTGGGTCCGCGCAGCCCGAGCACGTAGGAGACGCGGTTGGCGATGATGCTGCGGTGCAGGCCGGTGAAGGAGTGCGGGGTGACGGCGCCGGGGCCGTACTGCGCGGAGAGGGCCGCGTAGTCGTCGGTGATGACGCCGACGAAGACCCCGGAGGGGGCTCCGGCGAGTGTGTCCGGCGGGAGACCCGCGTCCTCCAGGGCCTCCCAGCCGAGTTCGAGCGCGAGCCGTTGCTGAGGGTCCATCAGGGCGGCTTCGCGGGGGGCGATGCCGAAGAAGCGGGCGTCGAAGCCCTCGATCTGCGCGGTGTCCAGGAAGCCGCCGCGTACGGGCCGCCCGGCGGCGTCCGGGTCCGTGACGCCCCAGCGTGGTGCGGCGAGTTCGCCGACGGCGTCGCCGCCGTCGCGCAGCAGTTCCCAGAACGCGGCGGGGTCCGCCGCCCCGGGCAGCCGGCAGGAGACGCCCACGACCGCGATCGGCTCGTCCTGGCCGGCGGGCCCGCCGGGAATCGCGTGCACCGGAATCTCGTGAGCCTTCTTGTCCGTCACACTTAACTCCCCGCGTAAACGTTGAGGCCGCAAACGCCAAGGCCACGAATGGATCGGGTGGACCGGAAAGGCGGTGAAACTCTTCGATACTCCGGCCCCGATCCCAACAGGCCCGGCGGGCGGGTGTCAACGGCCGCCCCCTATCACCCGCGACCCCTACCCCTACCCTTATCGGCCCACCCCCTAGGGAACTTCTGGGGATGTCCGGCAGGGCGGTTCGGGTGCTACGGTCCATCGACCGTCGGCAACTTCCCCTATTTCCCCGGGTCCCGGCGTTCCGGCCGGTCCCGCGGAATTACCGTCGAGGCGCGCAGGAGTTGTTCATGCCCGAGCAAGCGAATTCCCTGAACCCGCCTCCGGCCACGGACGGCGGGGCGGCCCTCTTCGACTGGCTGCGCCGGATGCGCGACGAGAATCCGGTGGTGCGGGGGGACAACGGGAGCTGGTACGTCTTCCGTTACGACGATGTGCAGCAGGTGCTGTCGGATCACGCCCGTTTCTCGTCCGATCCCACTCCGGTGTCGCCGAAGGCCGCCGAGGTGGCCAAGGGCGATCTGGCGCAGATCGACCCGCCCGAACACCACCACCTGCGGCGGCAGATCAGCCGGGTCTTCACGCCGCGCACCGTCGCGGAACTGGAGCCGCGCGTCCTGGAGATCGGCAGCCGGCTGCTGGCGGACGCGGGCGGCGCCGACGAGCTGGATCTCGTGCGGCACCTGACGCACCCGCTGCCCGTGATCGTGATCGCGGAGCTGCTCGGGGTGCCCGCCGAGGACCGGCCGGTGTTCCGGCACTGGGCGGACCGCATCATCGCCGCGAAGATCGCGGGCATCGACGACCCCGAGACGTACGAGCGGCTGCGCTCGGCGATCGAGGAGATGGACTACTACCTGGAGGGGCAGCTGGAGGAGCGCCGGGCCGCGCCCGGTGACGACCTGCTGAGCAGGATGGTCACCAGCGAGGTCGACGGCGGGACCATCTCGGGCGCGGAGGCCGTGAACTTCGCCCGGCTGCTGCTGATCGCGGGCCACATCACCACCACGATGATGCTCAGCAGTTCGGTCCTCTGCTTCGACGAGCACCCGGAGGCGGCGGCGGAGCTGCGCGCGGACCGCTCGCTGATCCCGGCGGCCATCGAGGAAGTGATGCGCTACCGGCCGCCGTTCACCATCACCGGCCGGTACACCACCGAGGAGGTCGAGATCTCCGGGGTCTCCATTCCCGAGAAGTCGATCGTCATTCCCTGGCTGGCGTCGGCGAACCGGGACGAGCGGCAGTTCCCGGACCCGGACGTCTTCGACATCCACCGCTCCCCCAATGCGCACGTCGCATTCGGGAAGGGAATTCACTTCTGCATCGGGGCACCGCTCGCCCGGCTGGAGGGAAAGGTCGCCCTCAATCTTCTCTTCGACCGTTTCTCCGATGTCCGGCTCGACCGCGGCGCCGCGCTGGAATTCTATGAGCACAACTTCTTCGGCGTGAAATCCCTCCCGGTCTCCGTCAAACGCTCCTGAATCACACCGCATCCGGCCGACCGGCCGCCCCCTACCCCTACCGGAGACCACGTGACCGACGAAGCACGAGCCAAGTGGCTCATTCTGGAACACTGCCGGAAGATCAACACCGGTGATGTGGACGGGCTGCTGAAGCTCTACGCGGAGGACTGCGCGTTCGAGGACCCGGTGGGGAACGGGGAGCAGCGCGGCCTCCAGGCGCTGGCCCAGCGCGCCGCCGCCGCGGTGTTCTCCGGCGCCTACGAGGACGCCGCGAGCCCCGTCGCCTCCAAGGACGGGCGCTGGGCGGCGGTCCCCATGGTGTCGACGTTCAATTACCTGCCGCTGGCCGGCCCCGCCATGGCCCAGACGGGACTGCTGCCGCCGGAGCCTCCCGAGGACCCCGAGAACAAGATGATCAGCGTCAACATCGTCATGGTCATCCATGTCGGCGACGACGGCCTCGTCAACAGGATGCAGGCCTTCTACGGGCGTTCGGACGCCCGCATCGTCGACAAGTAATGACGGATCGTCAGGCAAGTGGCTGTTCGGCCCAGATGACCTTTCCTTCGGGGATGTAGCGGGTGCCCCAGCGGTCGGCGAGCTGGGCGACGAGGAAGAGGCCGCGGCCGCCCTCGTCCTCCGCGGCCGCGTAGCGCAGGTGCGGCGAGGTGCTGCTGGAGTCGGAGACCTCGCAGATCAGGGTGCGGTCGCGGAGCAGGCGGACACGGATGGGGCCCTCGGCGTGCCGGATGGCGTTGGTGATCAGCTCGCTGAGGATCAGTTCCGAGGTGAACACGGCCTCGACCAGGCCCCATTCCGTCAGCTTCCGGGAGACGTCGGCGCGGGCGCCCGCCACGACGGCGGGGTCGGAGGGCAGCTCCCACTCCGCGATCCGGTCGGCCTCCAGCACCCGGGTGCGGGCGACCAGCAGGGCGATGTCGTCGCTCTGGCGGGGCGGCAGCAGCGCGGTGAGCACGGCCTCGCAGGTGTCGTCCGGCGTCCGGCCGGACACGGCCAGGGTGTCGGAGAGGATGTCCAGGCCGACGTCGATGTCCCGGGTGCGGTCCTCGATGAGGCCGTCGGTGTAGAGCACGAGGCTGCTGCCTTCGGGCAGTCGCAGGTCCACCGTCTCGAAGGGCAGACCGCCCAGCCCGAGCGGCGGGCCCGCGGGGAGCTCGGGGAACTCCACGGTGCCGTCGGGCCGGACGAGCGCGGGCAGCGGGTGGCCCGCGCGGGCCAGGCTGCACGTACCGGACACCGGGTCGTAGACGGCGTACAGGCAGGTGGCGCCCGCGACCGCGGTCTCGCCGCCCGCGGCGGCCGACTCCTGGTCGATGCGGCCGACCAGTTCGTCGAGGTGCCCGAGCACCTCGTCGGGCGGCACGTCGAGGGAGGAGAAGTTCTGCACGGCGGTGCGCAGGCGGCCCATGGTGGCGGCGGCGTGCAGACCGTGGCCGACGACGTCCCCGACGACGAGGGCGACGCGCGCGCCCGGCAGCGGGATGACGTCGAACCAGTCGCCGCCCACCCCCGCCTGGGCGGGCAGGTAGCGGTAGGCGATATCAAGGGCGTTCTGCTCGGGCAGGCCGCGCGGCAGCAGGCTGTGCTGGAGGGTGACGGCCATGGCGTGCTCGCGCGTGAAGCGGCGGGCGTTGTCGATGCACACGGCGGCACGGGCCGCGAGCTCCACCGCCAGGGACAGATCGTCCTCCTCGAAGGGGTCGCTCTCCCGCGTGCGCCAGAAGTTGGCGATCCCCATGAGGACCCCGCGCGCCTTGAGCGGCACGGTGATCATCGAGTGGAAGCCGTAGTCCAGGATCTCCTGGGTGCGCCGCGGGTCCTGGGTGCGCCAGCCCTTGTTGACCTGCAGGTCGGGCACGAGCACGGGCTGCCCGCTGACGAAGCCGGTGGCCTGCGGGGTGGGCGCGGCGAACCGGTGCAGCTCGCCCGCCCGGTAGAGGGGGTGGTCGTCGCGGATGCCGGTGAGGGCCACGCGGCGCAGTTCGGGCGTCTCGCTGCCCACCGCCTGGGGCTCCTCGCCGCGCAGGACGGGCTCGGCGAGGTCGACGGTGGCGTAGTCCGTGAAACGGGGTGCGGCCACCCGGGTGAGTTCCTCGGCGGTGCGCCGGACGTCGAGGCTCGTGCCGATGGCCACGCTCGCGTCGTACAGCAGCCGCAGCCGGCCGCGGGCCACCTCCGCCTTGCCCGCGAGGGCCTGGAGGTCGGTGGTGTCACGGAGGGTGGCGACGCTGCCGGGCGGGCCGCCGCGGCGGTCGGTGGGCCGGTTGTTCACGGCGAGGAGCCGGTCGCCGACGGGGATCACCTCGTCGGTGGCGGTGCGCCGGGAGGCGAGGAGTTCGGCCATCCGGGGTTCGACGCCGAGCTCGGAGACATGGCGGCCCTCGGCGTCCGGGGACAGGTCGAGGAGCCTGCGCGCCTCGTCGTTGGCGAGCAGGACCCGGCCGTCGCCGCCGACGATCACCACGCCTTCGCGCACCGCGTGCAGGACCGCGTCGTGGTGTTCGTACATCCGGGTCATCTCGGTGGGCCCGAGTCCGTGCGTCTGGCGCCGCAGCCGTCTGCTGACCAGGGCCGTGCCCGCCGTCGCCAGGGCGAGGGCCAGGGCGCCGACGCCGAGGACGACGGGCAGCTGGCGGTCGAAGGCGCTGCTCACGGCGCTGACCTTGATCCCGGACGACACCATGCCGACGACCGTGCCGTGGGCGTCCGTGACCGGGACCACGGCCTGCACTTCCTGGCCCAGGGGGCCGTGGACGCTCTCGACGGTGACACGGCCCGCCTGCGACGGCGCGATGGTGCCGATGAAGTGCTTCCCGATCAGCTCGGGCTTGGGGTGCGTGTAGCGGATGCCGTCCCGGTTCATCACGACGATGAAGTCGACCCCGCCCTCCGTGCGGGCGGCCTCGGTCAGCGGCTGCAGCACCGCGCTGGGGTCGGGGCCGCGCAGGGTGGCCACGAGACCGGGGGCGTGGGCGAACGCCTCGGCGGCGGCGAGCGAGCGGCTGCGTGCCGCCTCGAACCTGTCGCTGCGCGCCTGGATCAGCAGGGTGGCGACGGCGGCCACGACCAGCAGCAGCACGATCAGCACCTGGAGCACGAACATCTGACCGGCGACGCTGCGGGTGCTCGCCGCCGACCGCAGTCGCCGCGCCGACGGCACCCGCGAGCGGCCCCGGGTTCGGGCCATACCCCCATGTCTACCCTGCCCTCTTGCCCGGCGCGAACGATAGGGACCCGCGCGGCCCCGGCCGCCCGGGGTCAGAAACGCGTCAACGTCGGCCCGCCGGGCCGCCATCCGGGCGCTCCGAAGTGACGATGAGCAGTGCAGATGTGAAGCGATCCGAAGTGCAGAGGAGTGACCGATGGTGCAGGGCGGCCTTCCGACCGACGCGCCGGGCCCGCGTCCCGGCAGGCTCAAGGTGTTCCTGGGGGCTGCCCCCGGAGTGGGCAAGACCTATCGGATGCTGGACGAGGGGCGGCGCCGGGCCCGGCGGGGCACCGATGTGGTGGTGGCGTTCGCGGAGTGCCACCAGCGGCCGTGCACCGAGGCGATGCTCGACGGGCTGGAGGTCGTACCGCGGGCGCTGCGCACCTACCGGGGCGTGGCGCACACCGAGCTCGACCTGGACGCCGTGCTGGCCCGGCGGCCCGCGGTGGCCCTGGTCGACGAGCTGGCGCACACCAATGTGCCGGGTGTCCGCAACGTCAAGCGCTGGCAGGACATCAAGGAGCTGCTCGCCGCCGGCATCGACGTGGTGACCGCCGTGAACATCCAGCATCTGGAGTCCCTCAACGACGTGGTGCAGAAGATCACCGACGTGCCGCAGCGCGAGACCGTGCCGGACGACGTGGTGCGCCGCGCCCACCAGATCGAGCTCGTCGACATGCCTCCGGAGGCGCTGCGCCGCCGCATGGCACACGGCAACATCTATGCCCCGGAGAAGATCGACGCGGCGCTGTCGCACTACTTCCGGCTCGGCAACCTCACGGCCTTACGGGAACTGGCCCTGCTGTGGGTCGCGGAGCACGTCGACGAAACGCTTCAGCGCTACCGTGCCGAACACGGCATCGGGGGCGTCTGGGAGACCCGCGAGCGGGTCGTGGTCGCGCTCACCGGCGGCCCGGAGGGCGAGACCCTCATCCGCCGTGCCGCGCGCATCACCGCCCGCTCCTCCGGTGATCTGCTGGCCCTCCACGTCACCCGCAGCGACGGCCTCGCGGGGGCCTCGCCCGCGGCGCTCGCCAAGCAGCGGCGGCTCGTCGAGAGCCTCGGGGGCACGTACCACACCGTCGTCGGCGACCATGTGCCGTCCGCCCTGCTCGACTTCGCGCGCGCCGAGAACGCCACCCAGCTCGTGGTCGGCGTCAGCCGCCGCGGCCGGCTGCCGCGCTTCACGCGCGGCGTGGGCGAGACGACGGTCGCGCTGTCGGGCGACATCGACGTCCATATCGTCACGCACGAGCGCGCGGGCAAGGGCCGCACCCCGAAGACCGCGCGGGAGGAACTGCCGTTCGCACGGCGGATCGGCGGGCCGGCGTCGGGGCTGGTCGTACCGGCGCTGCTCACGCTGGTGCTGCGGGCGGTCTCCGGTCCGCTGGACCTCAACCTGACCAGCGAGACGCTGCTGCTCCTGCTCGCCGTCGTGGGCGTGGCCTGCATCGGCGGGGTGCTCTCGGCGCTGCTCGCCTCCGTCGCGGCCTCGCTGCTGCTCAACTACTACTTCGTGCCGCCGACCGACGAGTTCACGATCGACGAGGCCAACAACGTCCTCGCCGTGGCGGTGTTCGCGGTGGTCGCCTGCACGGTCGCGGCCGTCGTGGACCGGTCGCTGCGGCTGAGCCGCAGGGCCGCCAGCGCGACCGCCGAGGCGGAGACCCTGTCGTCCCTGGCGGGCGGCATCCTCCGGGGCGAGCACGACGTGCCCGTGCTCCTGGAGCGCACCCGCGAGACCTTCGGCATGGACTCCGCCGAGCTGCGTCCCCGCGGCGCCGAACCGCCGCGGGCCGCGGACCGGGAGGGCATACGGGCGGAGCTCACGGTGCCCATCGGGTCCGACAGCGAACTGGTGCTCCGCGGGCGGGCCCTGCCCGCCACGGAACGCCGGGTGCTGACCGCCTTCGCCGCCCATCTGACGGCCGCCGTCGAACACGCCCGGCTCGCCGAGGCCGTCGCCGAGGTCGAGCCGGTCAAGGCGGCCGACCGGATGCGCACCGCCCTGCTCGCCGCCGTCAGCCACGACCTGCGGACCCCGCTCGCGGGCAGCTGGGCCGCCATCAGCTCGCTGCGCAGCCGGGAGGTCGAGTTCTCCGAAGCAGACCGGGAGGAACTCCTGGCCACCGCCGAGGAGTCCCTCGTCAAACTCAACCGGCTGGTCGACAACCTCCTGGACATGAGCCGCATCCACGCCGGCGCGCTCACTCTCAGCCTCCGGCCCACCGCGCTCGCCGAGGTCCTGGCGCTGGCCCTGGACACGCTGCCCGAGCCCCCGGGGGTGCCGGTCGCGGCCCAGGACCTGGACGGGGCGCCGGACGTGCTCGCCGATCCGCCGCTGCTGGAGCGCGTGGTCGCCAACCTCGTCGCCAACGCGACCCGGCACTCTCCCCCGGGCCGTCCGGTCACCGTCGCGGCCAGCGTCCTGGCCGCGCGGGTCGAACTGCGCGTCATCGACCGGGGTCCGGGGATCAGCCCCGCCCATCTGGAGCGGGCCTTCGCGCCTTTCCAGCGGCTGGGCGACACCGACAACACCACCGGGCTGGGGCTGGGACTCGCCATCTCCCGGGGGCTGACCGAGGCCATGGGCGGCACACTCACGCCCGAGGACACCCCGGGCGGCGGCCTCACCATGGTGATCTCGCTGCCCGCCGCCCCGGCGCCCACGGAGGACGTCCTGGCGTGACGCCGCGACGGGAGGGGTTCCCGCGCCGTCCCCGCACCGGAACGTGACCACTGCAAAGCACGTCCGGCCCGGCGGCGGGGACCCCGGCCGTACGCCCCCATGATGATCGTTCCCGGCAGCAACGCAACCCCCGGTTCGGGTGACTCCCACCCCACGGGTGAATCGCACAGCGCCCGCCGTCCGCCCGGCCCGGCGATACCGGGCCCCTTGACACCACCTCGAACTTTCGCCCGAGAAAACGCCCTCGCGAGGCCGTGACGCACCCCAACGGGCGTCGTTTTCCCGATCACACGTCCGAACAGGGGTCAACGAGGAGGCGTAGTGCATCAGGGGCCGGACCGGCACATCGGGAGCATCGGCAGCCACTTGCCATTCGAACAGGAAGGGCGGGAACAGCACGCGGCGGGGTGGTCGGCATGAGCCACCGCGCCCGCTGCACCAGCGTCGTCGACCTGTTCGTCCTGCTGCACCGCGACGACGGTCGCGTCCTGCTGCTGCGCCGGGCCGGGGAGGTGTACGCCGCCGGGCTGCTCGCCCCGCCCGGCGGCCACCTCGAGGACGGCGAGACCATCTTCGACGGCGCGGTGCGGGAGGTCGCCGAGGAGATCGGCGTCGGCATCGACCCGTACGCCATGGAGTTCTGCCACCTCGTGCACCACCGGAGCCCCGAGGGGCAGGGGCGGCTGGGCGTCGTCTTCACCACCCAGCGCTGGGAGGGCGAGCCGCGGAACCTGGAGCCCGCGAAGTGCTCCGGCCTGGTCTGGGCCGACCCCGTGCGCCCGCCCGCGGACTGCGTGCCCTGCACCGCCGCCATCCTGGCCCGGTTCGCCTCCGGCGCCCTGGTGTCCGCGCACGGCTGGGGAGGCGCGGCGTGAACGGGGTGTGCGCGGACGAGGGGTCGCCCTCGGAGCGCCTGCTCTTCGGCGGGCCGCTGCTGCACGACGCGGGGTGGGACCGGCACGGGAGCGCCTACCTGGAGATGTCGCTGTGGGCGATGGCCCTGCGGCTGCCGCGCCTGATCGCCTCGACGGTCCGGCTGGCGTGGCTGGCCGACCGGCGGGCGCTGCGGACCGTGGGGATCGCCGAGACCGTCCAGGGGGTGAGCCAGGCCCTCGGGCTGGTCGCGGTCAACTCCGTTCTCACCGCCGTGCTCACGGGCGGTTCCATCGGGCAGCGGCTGCACGCCGCCCTGCCCGCGCTGCTCGTCGTCGCGGCCATGGGCGTGGCCGGGGCCCTGGCGTCGTCGGCCTCCACGTCCGGCACCGGCAGGCTGGAGCCGAAGGTCGAGCGGGTGGCGACCGAGATGTACCTGGAGCGGGTCGTCCGGGTGGAGCTGGAGGCCATCGAGGACGAGGAGTTCCACCGGCTCCTGGACTCCGCCCAGTACGGAGCCGCCTCCGCGCGGCGGATGATCCGGTACTGCTCCGCCGTCATCGGCGCCCTGGTCTCCTTCGCCGCGGCGGCCGGGGTGCTGACCGTGCTCCACCCGGTGCTGCTGCCGCTGCTGGTCCTGATGACGCTGCCGCGCTCGTGGGCCTCGCTGCGCAACGCCCGTACGCGCTACGCCTCCTTCCAGCGGTGGGTGCAGCACTCGCGCGCCGGGCGGCTGCTGAGCCAGACCCTGATCCGCGTCGAACCGGCCCCGGAGGTCCGTGTCCACGACGTGGGGCCGTTCCTGCTGGAGCACTTCAGGAGCATGTCGGAGAGCTCGGAGGCGGAGCAGACCCGCCTGGCGCACGGCGCCGCCCGCGTCCGGCTGGTCGCGGCCGCGCTGACCGGGGCCGCGACGCTGCTGACGTACCTCGCGCTGGGCGGCCTGCTGCTCACGGGGGTGATGGCGCTGTCGGTCGCGGGCACCGCGGTGCTGGCCACCCGCACCGGGGCGGCGAGTTTGTCGAGCCTCGTCCTCCAGGTCAACTGTCTCTACGAGGAGGCGTGTTATGTCCAGGATCTGGAACGGCTCTGCCGGGAAGCGGTGGACCGGGCCATCCCGTCCGGCGGGCTGCCGGTACCCGAGCGGCCGGAACTCATCCGCTTCGAGGACGTCACGTTCACCTATCCGGGCGGCGGGGACGGCGGGGAACGGCGGCCCGCGCTGGACGGCGTGACCCTCGACATCCCGATGGGCAAGGTCGTCGCCCTGGTCGGGGAGAACGGCTCCGGCAAGTCCACCCTCGTCAAGCTCCTCGCGGGGCTGTACCAGCCGGCCTCGGGAACCGTCCGCTGGGACGGCAAGGACGCGCGCGAACTGGACCGGCGCGAGCTGTTCTCCCGGTTCGCCATGGTCGGCCAGGACTTCCACCGCTGGCCGCTGACCGCCCGGATGAACATCGCCATCGGCCGCACCGACCGGCCCGTCGACGAGGAGGCCGTCGCGGCGGCCGCCCGTCACACCGGCGCGGACAAGGTGGTCGAGGGCCTCCCCAGGGGCTGGGACACCCTGCTCAGCCGCGGCTACAAGGGCGGCCACCAGATCTCCGGCGGGCAGTGGCAGCGCCTCGGCATCGCCCGCGCCCGCTACCGGCAGGCCCCGATCCTCATCGTCGACGAGCCCACGTCCGCCCTCGACGCCCGCGCCGAGGCCGACGTCTTCGACCGGATCCGCGAGTTCGCCGACGCGGGCCGGACCGTCCTGCTGATCACCCACCGGCTGGCCTCGGTGCGCCGGGCCGACCTCATCCACGTCCTGCACGAGGGCCGCCTGCACGAGAGCGGCACCTTCCAGGAACTGCTGCACTCCCCCGCGGGGCTCTTCCGCGACCTGTACGAACTGCAGCGCCGTCAATTCGCCGACGGTGAGGCGGTGGTGCCGGGCCCGCGGCGCGGCGGACCCTGAGCCGCGCGTCCCCGCCCCGGCCCCGGACGCACCCGGGGCCGGGGCGGGCCCCGGATGGCGTACGGGCGGGTTTGCCCGGAGGCGGGCACGGCTACACACGAGGCGCCCGCACAGGGACACCGGCCCACGGAGGGGCAATGGCACAGCTGGCCCAGGACACGCGCGTCACCGACAACCCCCGGATCCGGCTGGGCGGCAGACTCCTGAACTACGTCACCAGCACCGACCACAAGGTGATCGGCAACATGTACCTGGTGACGGCCTTCGCCTTCTTCCTGGCCGCCGGCCTGATGGCCATGCTGATGCGCGCGGAACTGGCCCGCCCCGGGCTCCAGTTCTTCTCCACGAGCCAGTACAACCAGCTGGTGACGATGCACGGCACCCTGATGATGCTGCTGTTCGCCACGCCCATGTTCGCCGGATTCGCCAACGCGGTGATGCCCCTGCAGATCGGGGCCCCCGACGTGGCCTTCCCCCGGCTCAACGCCCTGTCGTACTGGCTGTTCCTCTTCGGCGGCCTGATCGTGGTGTCCGGACTCGTCGTGCCGGGCGGCGCCGCGCCGTTCGGCTGGTTCGCGTACGCGCCGCTGAACAGCGCGGTCTACTCACCGGGGGCGGGCGGCGACCTGTGGGCCATGGGCCTCGTGGTCGCCGGGCTCGGCACCGTGCTGGGCTCGGTGAACTTCGTCGCCACGATCCTGTGCCTGCGGGCACCCGGCCTGACGATGTTCCGGATGCCGGTCTTCACCTGGAACATCCTCTTCACCTCCATCCTGGCGCTGCTGGCGTTCCCCGTGCTCACCGCGGCCCTGCTGGTGCTGGAGGCGGACCGGAAGTTCGGGGCGCGGGTCTTCGACGCGGCGTACGGCGGCGCGGTGCTCTGGCAGCACCTCTTCTGGTTCTTCGGCCACCCGGAGGTCTACATCGTCGCGCTGCCGTTCTTCGGCGTGATCACCGAGATCATCCCGGTGTTCAGCCGGAAACCGCTCTTCGGCTACACGGGCATGGTGGGGGCGACGATCACCATCACCATGCTGTCGGCCTCGGTGTGGGCGCACCACATGTTCGCCACCGGGGCCGTGCTCCTGCCGTTCTTCTCCCTGCTGTCCTTCCTGATCGCCGTGCCGACGGGGGTGAAGTTCTTCAACTGGATCGGCACCATGTGGCGCGGCAGCCTCTCCTTCGAGACCCCGATGCTCTGGGCGACCGGCTTCCTGGTGACCTTCCTGCTCGGCGGGCTGAGCGGGGTCCTCATCGCCTCGCCCCCCATCGACTTCCATGTGACGGACAGCTATTTCGTCGTGGCGCACCTGCACTACGTGCTGTTCGGGACCGTCGTCTTCGCGATGTTCGGCGGCTTCTACTTCTGGTGGCCCAAGTGGACGGGGCGCATGCTCGACGAACGGCTGGGCCGCGTCCACTTCTTCACCCTGTTCGCCGGCTTCCAGATCACGTTCCTGGTGCAGCACTGGCTGGGCGAGGCGGGGATGCCCCGGCGCTACGCCGACTACCTCGCCGCCGACGGCTTCACCACCTTGAACACGGTCTCCACCATCGGCGCGTTCCTGCTGGGGCTCTCCACCCTCCCCTTCCTCTACAACGTGTGGCACACCGCCCGGTACGCGCCGAAGGTGACGGTCGACGACCCGTGGGGCTTCGGGCGCTCGCTGGAGTGGGCGACCAGTTGTCCGCCGCCCCGCCACAACTTCGTGTCCCTGCCCCGGGTACGGTCCGACTCCCCGGCGTTCGACCTGCACCATCCCGAGGCCGCCGAGGCGGGCGCGCCGCCGGGCACCGGCCGGGCCCTTCCGCGCGGGGAGGCGGGCGCGTGAAGACCGAGGCGTTCCTCTTCTCGGGGGTGGCCGGCTTCTTCCTCGTCTCCGGTGCCTTCTACACCTGGCTGTCCGGCCGCGAGCCCGCCGGCACGGCGGCGCTGGCCGTCTCCTTCGTCATGGCGTCGCTGGTGTCCTTCTTCTGCTTCATGAACCACCGCCGCCGGGGTCCCCGGCCCGAGGACCGCGAGGACGCCGAGATCGCCGAGCGCGCCGGACGGCTCGACTTCTTCCCCCCGCGCAGCACCTACCCGGCGCTGACCGCCCTCGGCGCCGCCCTCTGCGCGCTGGGGATCGTCTTCGGCCTGTGGCTGTTCGTCATCGGCTTCGGCCTCCTCGGCGGCGGCGTCCTCGGCCTGTCCTTCCAGCACCTCCAGCGCGACTGACCGCTCCGGCCGCGGCGCGTCACTCCCCCGGTTCGACCGGCGCGGCCGTCCGCTCCTCGATCTGCCGCCGCTGCTCCGGGGTCACCGGCAGTTCCACGCGGTCGCGGTAGTACCAGGTGCTCAGGGCCACGCGCAGCCGCTGTCCGCGGGACGCCGGGCCCTCGGGCGCGGGCAGGGGCCGCGGCACCTCGCGCACCAGCAGCCGGTAACCCCGTCCGGCGGGCAGCGGCAGGTGGCCCTCGCTCAGCCCGCCGTCGGCGCTCTGCTCCACCTCGCCGCTCTCCTCCCCCTCCAGCAGCGCCGCCCGATCGTGGGCCTGGAGCGCGAGGCAGATCCGCTTGGTGACCACGAAGGCCAGCACCGGGCCGAGGACGACACCGGCCCGGAAGATCCACGTCAGTGTGTTGACCGAGACCCGGAAGGTGTAGGCGGCGATGTCGTTCCCGCCCGCCGCCAGCAGCAGGGCGTAGAACACGATGCCCGCCGCCCCGAGGGCCGTACGGGTGGGCCGGTTGCGGGGCCGGTCGCTCAGGTGGTGCTCCGCCCGGTCGCCGGACACCCACTTCTCCAGGAACGGATAGAAGTACAGGGCTGTGAACAGCACGCCCGGCAGGACGATCGCGGGGATCAGCACGTTCCACATGACGGTGTGTCCCCAGAGCACCGTCTCCCACGGGGGCATGACGCGCAGCGCGCCTTCGAGGAAGCCCACGTACCAGTCGGGCTGGGCGCCCGTCGCGACCTGGTCGGGCCGGTAAGGGCCGTAGTCCCAGACCGGGTTGATCTGGGCGAGCGCGCCGAGCGCGGCCAGCAGACCGAAGATCATCAGGAACAGGCCCGTGGACTTGGTGACGAACTGGGGGAACATCGGCACCCCGACGGCGTTGCGATTGGTCCGGCCCCGCTCCGCCCAGTGCGTGTGCTTGAGGTAGACGACCAGCAGCAGGTGCACGGTGATCAGCGCGATCAGCACGCCCGGCACGAACAGCACGTGCACGACGTACAGCCGGGGAATGAGCACCTGGCCGGGGTACGGGCCGCGCCAGACGAACGAGCTCAGGTAGGTGCCCACGACCGGGATCGACATCACGATCGTGTTGGCCGTGCGCAGCCCCGTGCCCGACAGCAGGTCGTCGGGCAGGGAGTAGCCGCAGAAGCCCTCGAACAGGGCGAGGAGGAACAGGGTCATGCCGGCCAGCCAGTTGGCCTCGCGCGGTCTGCGGAAGGCGCCGGTGAAGAAGACCCGCAGCATGTGGACCGCGGCCGCGGCGACGAACACCAGCGCCGCCCAGTGGTGGACCTGCCGCATGAGCAGCCCGCCGCGGACGTCGAAGCTCAGCCCGAGCGTCGAGAGGTACGCCTGCGACATGGGCAGGCCGCGCAACGGCTCGTACGCGCCCTGGTAGACGGTCCGCGTCATGCCGGGGTCGAAGAACAGCGCGAGGTACGACCCCGTGAGCACCAGCACCACGAAGCTGTAGAGCGCGAGTTCGCCGAGCAGGTACGACCAGTGGTCGGGGAACGCCTTCCGCAGCAGGGCCCGGCCCGTCTCGGCGACCGGGAGCCGCCGGTCCAGTGCGACGAACCCGGTCACCGCGCCCGCCCGGACCTCCTTTTTCCTTCTCCGGAACAGCATGTGACACGCTCCCAGTCGCTCCGTACGGCTGATGGGTAACCCGCGTGCCCGGCGCTCAACCGGGGATTAGCCAGAACAGGGGGCGCCGCCCGGACCGTTCAGCTCCTGGCGGAGACCAGGGCCGTCCAGTCCTCCAGTCCGCCCGAGGCCAGCGCGCGGCGCTGCCGCTCCGCCGGGGTGCCGCGGCGCAGGAACCGCCGGACCAGCCGCGCGACCTCGTGCGTGTCCCCGGTCTCGTCGAGTCCGGGCGCGATGTGGTCGAGCAGCACGCGCACCGCGTCCGCGGCCGTGGACCGCCGCCCCCGCGTGTCCAGCAGTTCGGCGCCGAGGCCGTAGCGGGCGGCCTGCCAGGTCGCCGCGTCCAGGATCTCCGGCGCGCGGTCCGGGGCGGGGTGCCCCGACCGTGCGTCACGGATGGCGGTCGCCACCAGTCCGCGGACGATGCCCGCGAACATCATCGCGTCGTCGGCGGTGAGCTGGACGTCCAGGCAGCGCACCTCGACCGTGGGATAGCGCTCGGACAGCCGGGCCTGCCAGTAGAGCTGACCGGAGTCCATGACGGCGCCGGACTCCAGCAGCGCGTCGACGCGCCGTTCGTAGTCGGCCCGGCCGTCGAAGCGGGGCGGCGGCCCGCTGACGGGCCAGCGGCCGAAGACGACGGTGCGCCAGCTCGCGTAGCCGGTGTCCCGGCCCCACCACAGCGGGGAGTTCCCGCCCATCGCGACGAGCACCGGCAGCCAGTGGCGCACCCGGTTGAGCACGGCCACCCCCATGTCGCGGTCGGGGACGCCGATGTGCACGTGCATGCCGTTGATCAGCTGTTCGTCCGCCAGCCGCCCGCCCAGTGAGGCCACGGCCGCGTAGCGCGGCTGCTCGGTGATCGCCACCGGCGCGGCGCAGGCCAGCGGCGGGGTGCCGGTCGCGGCCGGCACGCAGCCGGCCTTCTCGGCGGCGACGGCGACCGCGTCGCGCAGCCGCAGCAGGTGCGCGCCCACGGCCGCCAGGTCGGTGCAGACCGGGGTGGCGATCTCCAGCTGCGACTGCAGCAGCTCCGACTGGACCTCGTTCGCCTCCACCGAATCCCGCGGACCGGCCACCGCGCGCACCTCGTCCGCCAGCGGTACGAGCGCGGCCGTGGCGGGGTCCAGCAGGAGGTACTCCTCTTCCACTCCCATGGTGATCACATGACACGTGTACCCGCCGCCGGGCGGAGTGCCGCTCGGCTCAGCAGGTGGTCTTCGGCGGCCGTCCGCTGCTCTCGGCACCGCCCGGGGTACGGAGAGAGGCCAAGGAGGGCGCGATGCAGTCGGAGAACGGTCCGCGGGTGCTGGTGCGGCCGACGGCGTCCTGGTTCGCCGCGGGGTTCAGCGTCGGGCTGGGGCTGACGCTGGCCTATCTGGCCGTGCAGACCGTCCTGCGGATCAGCGGTGTCCTCACGCTCCTGCTGCTGGCCCTGTTCGTGGCGATCAGTCTGGAGCCGGTGGTGGCCTGGCTCGCGGGCCGCGGGCTCGGGCGCGCCTGGGCGGTGACCCTCGTGATCGTCGCGTCGCTGGGGTTCCTGGCCGGCTTCCTGGCGCTGGTGATCCCGCCCGTCTCCAACGAGATCGCCGCCCTGGTCGACACCGTGCCGAAGTGGCTGAACCAGCTCCACGACCACCACTCCACGCTGGGGCGGCTGGAGGACCGCTACCACCTGGTCGCGAAGGGCCGTCAGCAGTTCGGCTCCGGCATGGGCTCCGCGCTGGTCGGCGGGCTGCTCGGGGCGGGGCACCTCGTCATCAGCGCGGTGACCGGCACCGCGCTGGTCGTGATCCTCACCGTCTACTTCATGGTGGGCATGGAGCAACTGAAGATGTTCGCCTACCGGTTCGTGCCGCTCAGCCGCCGGGCGCGCGTGATCGAGACGACCGAGGCGACCCTCGTCCGCGTCGGCCGCTACATGCTGGGCAACGCCGCCACGTCGGCCGTGGCGGGCCTGGCCACCTTCGCCTGGTGCGCCGCCCTGGACGTGCCGTACGCGGCCGCCCTCGGCGTCCTCGTCGCCCTCCTCGACATGGTCCCCGTCGTCGGCTCCACCATCGGCGGGATCGTGGTCAGCCTCGTCGCCCTCGCGGTGTCCTTCCCCGTCGCCCTGGGCACCGCGGGCTTCTACACCGCCTTCCGGCTCGCCGAGGACTACTTGATCATGCCGAAGGCCATGCGCTTCGCCGTCGACGTGCATCCCCTGGTCACCGTCGTCGCCGTGGTGATCGGCGGTGCCCTCCTCGGCATCGTCGGCGCGCTCATCGCGATCCCGGTGGCGGTGGCGATCGGCATCGTCCTGGAGGAATCGGCGTTCCCCAAGATCGACGCCGCGTAGGAGTGCTCCTCAGCTCTCCCCGAGGCCCTCGAACCAGGTGGGGCCGCCCTCCGTCGCCTGCTTGATGCGGGTGACCGCGAACTCCTCCATGGGCGGCAGCGCGTCCGGCTCGAACCAGCCCACCTCCAGCGACTCGTCGTCGTTGACGCGGGCCTCGCCGCCGACCGCGCGGGCGAGGAAGCAGGTGTCCATGAACTGGCAGCGGTCGCCGTTGGGGTAGGTGACGGGCTCCAGGGCCTGGACGAGGAGGACGCGTTCGGGGACGCAGTGGACGGCGGTCTCCTCGTAGACCTCGCGGACCACCGCGGCGGCGGGCTGCTCGCCGGGCTCGGGGATGCCGCCGATGATCGACCATTCGCCGGTGTCCGAGCGGCGGCCGAGGAGCACGCGGCCCGCGTCGTCGAGGACGATCGCGCTCACGCCGGGCATCCACAGCAGTTGCCGGCCCGCGGTGGCGCGGATTTCTCGGAGGAAGTCGGGGATCGCCATGGACCGAGCCTAATGCCGGGTGGTGATCATCCGTACCGTCGGTGCTCAGGCGGCGGCCCGGCGGCCCCCGGCCCGGCGGAGGCCGTCGCGGATGACGCGCACGGCGGCCTCGGCGTCGTCGACGGTGACGGTGAAGGTGCGGCCGTCACCGAGCTGCAGGACGAAGCCCTCGCCACGGCGCACGACGACGGCGGTGCCCTTCTCGGGGCGCCAGCGGTAGCCCCAGCCGCCCCACTGGCGGGGGGTGACCCGGGGGGCGAAGTCGGCGCCGACCACCTGGGCGAGCGGAATGCGGGTGCGCGGCACCCCGATGTGGCCGCAGCGCACCTCCAGCGCTTCGGGATCCACCCGTACCGCCACATGGACGAACGCGAGGGTGCCGTAGAGCATCAGCAGGCCCGCGGCGACGCAGCCGACGACCGACATGACGAGAGGGGCCAGCCCCGAGGTCCACGCGCTGTCGACAGCCAGCTCGACGCCCAGCGCCAGGCAGGCGGCGCCGGCAGCGGCCAGCAGCCACTGCATCCGGTTGGTCGCGCGACCGGTCCAGACTCCGAGTTCGGTGCCGCCGTCGGCTGGGGAAGGGGATCCGACCGCGTCCGGCTTCTCGTCGCCCTCGTGGCCCTGCGGGCCCTTGGAGTGGTCCCTCATACGAGGCAGCCTACTCACCTTCCGCCACCATGGCAGGGGTGCTGCCGGGACGGAACCGGATCGTGTGGCGGGCGGACGGTCAGGGCCGCACGGCGCCGACCGCGGTCAGCGAGCGCCCCTCCGCCCAGGCCAGCGCCGTCGGCGTCAGGGTCTCCTCACGGCCGCTGAGCAGCACGGTGAGACCGCCCGTCGGCTCGGCGTCGGGCGCCGGGGCGGCACCGATGCGGCGCAGCGCCTGGGCGGCGACGGCGTCCGCGGAACCGTGGAGTTCCAGGGGCTCGTCCGAGGGACGGACGAGGGGCCGAACGGCCGCACGGATACGCTCCGCGACGAGCTCGTAATGGGTGCAGCCCAGGACGACGGCCCTTACATCGCTCGGGGTGAGGGCCGCGGCCGCGGCCACCGCGGTGTCGATGGCGTGGCCGTCGGCGCGCTCCACGGCGTCGGCGAGGCCGGGGCAGGGCACCTCGGTCACGCGGACGCCGGAGGCGAAGTCACGGATCAGGCCGCGCTGGTAGGGGCTGCCGGTGGTGGCCGGGGTCGCCCAGATGGCGAACGGGCCGCCGCCGACCGCGGCGGGCTTGATCGCCGGGACGGTGCCGATCACCGGGAGTCCGGGCTCCAGCTCGGCGCGGATGGCGGCCAGGGCGTGCACGGAGGCGGTGTTGCAGGCGACGATCAGCGCGTCGGGGCGGTGCGCGGCGGCGGCGCGGGCGCACTTCAGGGCCTGCTCGATGAGGTCCTCGGGGGTCCGGGGGCCCCAGGGCATGGTCTCGGGGTCGGAGGAGAGGACGAGATCGGCGTCGGGCCGCAGGCGGTGCACAGCGGCGGCCGCCGCCAGAAGGCCGTTTCCGGAGTCAATGAGCGCGATCTTCATCCGGTCACTTTAAAGGATGGGTGCGGCGGCACCCCGCCCCGGACCGTGCGCCCCGGCCGCCCGAGGAGCCGAAAAGCCACCCGGCCAGGGAATTCCTGCGGCAGACTGCCACGGGTGAGTGCGCTGACCTGGATCATCGTCGGGTCCCTGGCCGCGTGGCTGTGGCTGCTGCTGGGACAGGGCTTTTTCTGGCGTACGGACGTGCGGCTGCCACCGCGCGTGCCGCCCGGGGAGTGGCCGCCCGTGGCGATCGTCGTCCCCGCGCGGGACGAGGCGGAGGTGCTGCCGTCGAGCCTGCCGTCGCTGCTCGCGCAGGACTACCCGGGCCGGGCGGAGGTCTTCCTCGTCGACGACGGCAGCACGGACGGCACGGGTGAGCTGGCCCGTTCGCTGGCCGCCGGGCACGGCGGCCTGCCGCTGACGGTGGACTCGCCCGGGGAGCCGCCGCCCGGCTGGACCGGCAAGCTGTGGGCGGTCCGGCACGGCATGGCGCTCGCCCGGTCCCGTACGGACGCGGAGTACCTGCTGCTGACGGACGCGGACATCGCGCACGCACCGGACAGCCTGCGGGAGCTGGTGTCGGCCGCCCGGTCGGACGGGCTGGACCTGGTGTCGCAGATGGCGCGGCTGCGGGTGGCGACCTTCTGGGAACGGATGGTCGTCCCGGCGTTCGTGTACTTCTTCGCGCAGCTCTACCCGTTCCGCTGGATCAACAGGCCGGGCGGGCGGACGGCCGCGGCCGCCGGCGGCTGTGTACTGCTGCGCGTGGAGGCCGCCGAGCGGGCCGGGGTGCCGGATTCCATCCGGCAGGCGGTGATCGACGACGTGTCGCTGGCGCGGGCGGTGCGGCGCGGCGGCGGGCGGATCTGGCTGGGGCTGGCGGACCGGGTGGACAGCGTCCGGCCGTACCCGGGCCTCGCCCCGCTGTGGCGGATGGTCTCGCGCAGCGCGTACGCCCAGCTGCGGCACAATCCGCTGCTGCTCCTGGGGACCGTGGCCGGGATGGTGGTGGTGTATCTCGCGCCGCCGGTCGCCGTGGTGGCGGGCGCGCTGACCGGGGACGCGGTGCCGCTCGTGGCGGGCGCGGCGGCGTGGGCGGTGATGGCCGGGACGTATGTGCCGATGCTCCGCTACTACCGGCAGCCGCTCGTGCTGGCGCCGCTGCTGCCGTGCACGGCTCTGCTGTATCTGCTGATGACGGTGGATTCGGCGGTACAGCACTACAGGGGCCGGGGCGCGGCCTGGAAGGGGCGGACGTACGCCCGCCCGGAGGCCGCGCCGTGAGCGTGTTCACTTGCGGCCGGGCGTCCAGTTCATGCCCCAGCCGTACGCGCGGTCGAGGGTGCGCTGCGGGCTGACGCCCCGGTCGGGCACCAGGTAGCGGGCCTCGCGCTGGACGACGAGGTCGCCGTCGTTGTTGGTGATGAGGGCCAGCGCGCAGACGTTGGAGGCCACGGTGCACTCGTCGAGTGCGAACTCGACGGGCGCGCCGTGCTGCGGCTGGAGGGTGACGGTGGCGTGGAGCCCGGCGAAGCTGCTGGCGCCCTCGTAGATCGTCACGAAGACGAGGATGCGCCGGAAGTCGGCGGTGCGGTCGAGGTTGACGGTCAGGTTCTCGCCCGCCGCGGACGCGCCGGTCCGGTCGTCGCCGTCGAGGTGGATGTACGGCGGCTGGTGGAGCGCGCCGAAGGAGTTGCCGAGGGCCTGGACGACGCCCTTGCGGCCGTCGTTGAGCTCGTACAGGGCACCGAGGTCGAGGTCCAGGTCGGGCTGCAGGGCCATGCCGAGCCGCTGGGTCCAGCTCTTCGCCTGCTGGCGCACCTGCCAGTTGAGGTTGACGCGCAGTGCCCCCGAGGTGCCGCCCTGCTTGGTGAGGGAGACGGTCGGCGCATCCTTGGTGAGCGTGACCTTGGTCAGCCGTACGGGAGCGGGGGCGGGCGGCGCGGGCGGCGGTACGGGGGCCTGCGCGGGGGCGACGGGAGTGGCGGGGGCGGGCGGGGCCGGCGGCGCGGCCGCGGGTGCCGGCCGGTGGCCGTCGACGGAGATGCCGAAGTCGGTGGCGAGGCCGGCGAGGCCGCTGTCGTACCCCTGGCCGACGGCCCGGAACTTCCACTCGCCCTGGCGTCGGTAGAGCTCGCCGAGGACGAACGCGGTCTCCACGGTGGCGTCCGAGCTGTCGAAGCGGGCGAGTTCCGCGCCGCTCGCCGGGTCGAGGACGCGGATGTGGAGTCCGGGCACCCGGCCGAAGATGCCGCCGTCGGCGGAGGCGGCGAGCACCACGGTCTCGACGGCGGGCTCGACGCCGGCGAGGTCGACGGTGAGCGCGTCGGTCACGGTGTCACCGGCAGGGCTCTTGCCTTCGTGACGGACGGCGCCGGAGGGGTGGACGGCCTGGTTGTAGAAGACGAAATCGGCGTCCGAGCGGACCTTGCCCGCCGTGAGCAGCAGCGCGGAGGCGTCGACGTCCGGTATGCCGGGTCCCGTGCGCCAGCCCAGCTCGATCCGTACGGCCGGTGCCGGAATCCGGATGTTGGTGCCCTTGAGCATCCCCATGCTCCACCCCTCTGAACAGTCCGTCGTTGTCCGTCGTTGCAGGAACCCAACGTACCCCTGACGGCTGTTTCCACCGGATTCACCGGTTTCCCTGACGTGGTTCCGCCGACCGCGCCTCGGCTGTCCGCGCTTCGGCTGTCCGCCGGGGTGGGGCCGGGGGCTGCTCCACGGCCGTGGGCGGATGCGGCGGGCGCTCGGCGGGTGGGTAGGTCGCGGGATGCTCGGCGGGTGGCGGGTATGTGGCGGGGTGCTCCGTCGGCGGCTTCGGCTCGGTGGGCGGGGGTTTCGCCCTCGTGGGCGGGGGCTGGGCGACTGTCGGTGGCGGCTTCACGGCCGTGGGCTCGACGGCCGTGGGCGGCTTGGCTCCGGCGGTCGTCGGCGGCTTGGCTTCCGCGGGAGGGGACTTCACCACCGTGGACGACGGAACGGCCCGCGTGGGCGGGGGGTTCACCGCCGTGGGCGGGACCTTGCCGGCGGTCGATGGCGGTTTGGCCTCCGGGGAAGGGAGCTTCCCTGTCGTCGGCGGGGCTTTCGTCGGGCCGGTCGCCCCCTCCGTGGGCGGCCCGCCCGTACGGGAAGCGGTCGGGGGCGGGGTCGCCGACGACGGCGGCGCGGTGCCGGGCGACGACGGTTCCGCCGACGGCGTCGGCTCCCCCGGTGTCCCGGACGGCGTCCGCTCCCCCGGCGTGGGGGAACGGTCCCCGGGCCCGGTGCCGGTCGGACGGCCGGACGGCGTGGCGCGCGGCGGCGGGTTCCAGTGGAAGGTGGCGGAGTCCTGGTTGCCGTCCGTGCCGACCTGGCGGTCGAACGCCTTGTCGCTCTGGAAGGGGTCGACGAGCGGGATCTCCTTGACCGGGCCCTTGTCCTTGGGCCTCGGCTTGATGACGGTGACCTCGGTGTCGCTGAAGGCCGCCCAGCGCACGCCCGTGTAGCTGGACGCCTGGAGGTCGACGTCGTGGTCCGGTTCCCCGAGCGGGTTGCCGCAATTGCACTTGACCGCGGGCCCGGTGTACGGGTCGTTGAGGACGACCACGCCCTTCTGGAGCACCGACAGGTACTCCCTGGTGCGGCCGTCGCCCTGGTAGTCGTGGTTCTTGACGAGGGTGTCGTCGAGCAGGACGACCTCGGTGAGGCTGTCGATGTGCGCGGCGATGCGGCCGGCGTCGATGCCGCGCACCGCCGCCCACGCCTTGGCCTCGGCGGGGTCCTGGGTGATCTGTTTGATCAGCAGGGCCTTGTCGCAGTGCACGGCGCCGGGGGTGCCGCCGAACGCGCCGCGCGCGTCCACCGGCTTCTCGCCGCCGCCCCCGGACGGGGAGTTGACGCCTTTGAGGTCGGTGCCGGGGTTCCGCGCGAACGGATGGTCGCCGGTCACTCCCACCGCCTCCAGGGTGAGTTGGGCGATCTTTTTCTTCTGCTCCGACGTACAGCTCACGACGGCCGCGCCGCCGAGCACCACGGGCACGGTGAGCAGGGAGACGATCCGGAGCCTCCTGCGCCGCAGCGCGGCGCGCCGGGTGGCGGGCGCGCGCCGCGCCCGTATGGACAGAACACTCGCGAACGGAACGGCGACCAGCCGCATGAACACACCCCCCGAGAGCAATGGTCCGACGAGATCTCCGACGGTTCGGTGTGCCTCACCCCGGTCCGCAGGTCGACAGCCAACCGCCGTTGCAGGAGCCGGCCGTGGCGGCGGCCGACGGGTAGTCCGACGGGCCGCCCGCCGGGGTGGGGCTCCCGTACTGCCCGTCGCTGTCGGAGGGCCGGGGCGTACCGGTGGACACCCCGGCGGGGTTGCCCGAGCCCGAGCCGCCCGTGTCCCGTGCGGCCAGCACGGCGGCGGTGCCGCCCCCGATCAGCAGCAGGGCGAGCAGGGAGCCGAGGGACAGCGCGACCAGGCGCCGCCGCCCGGCCGGGTCCGTACGGACCACCGGGTACGGGGCGCCCACCGGGTACGCCGCTCCGGCCGGGTATCCGTATCCCCCGCCCGCCGGGTACGCGGCGGCCACCGGGGCCGCTCCCGCATACCCGTTTGACGGACCGTCAGGCGAAGGGGGTACGGGCGGGGGCGTCGGGGCCGGTACGGGCGGCGGGGTGGGGGCGGGCGGCGGCGTGGGGGCGGGCGCGGACCGCTCGGTGGGCACGTACCCGCCGAGCGCCCACCCGGGCTGTGTGGTCACGTGCCCGGCGGCGACGGCGTCGAGCATCCGCTGCGCCTCCACCGAGCCCATGCGGGTCCGCGGGTCCTTGCGGAGCAGCCCTTCGAGGAGCGGGGTGAGCGGTCCGGCGCGGCGGGGCGGGGGCGGGTCGTCCTGCACCACGGCCTGCAGCGTGCTCAGCGGCGAGGTGCGCCGGAACGGCGAGACGCCCTCGACCGCCGCGTACAGGGTCGCCCCCAGGGACCACAGGTCGGACGGGGCGCCGGGGCGCTGCCCCAGGGCGCGTTCGGGGGCGAGGAAGTCGGGGGAACCGACGAGGTCGCCGGTGCGGGTGAGAGTGCCGGAGCCCTCGACGAGGGCGATGCCGAAGTCGGTGAGGACCACCCTGCCGCCGGGTTCCAGCAGGACGTTCGCGGGTTTGACGTCGCGGTGCAGCACACCGGAGGAGTGCGCGCTGCGCAGCGCCTGGAGCACCATCGAGCCGACCTTGGCCGCCTCCTTGGGCTGGAGCACGCCCTCGCTGTGGAGGATGTCGGCGAGGGACCGGCCGCGCACCAGCTCCATGACGATCCAGGGGCGGCCGTCGTGCTCCACGACGTCGTGCACGGTGATCACGTTCGGGTGGCTGACGCGGGCGGCGGCGCGGGCTTCCTGCTGGAGGCGCGCGTAGAGGACGCGTACGTCCTGTTCCCGCATGTGCTCGGGGGCGCGGACCTCCTTGGCGGCGACCTCCCGGTCGAGGAGTTCGTCGAGGGCGCGCCAGACCACGCCCATGCCGCCGCTGCCCAGTTGGTCGATGAGCCGATACCGCCCGGCGAGTAATGGAGTATTGCGCTCCACGTCCATGCCGTACGCCCCCTCCCCGTACGTACGGCACGCTGGGGGCCGTGCGCGATCGGGCCACACCCGCTCTGACGGCACGGCCCCCCATATCGTTCCCGGTGGTACGGCTTCCTGTGGGGCTCAGCCGAGGTGCTCGGGCGTGCGGGTCACGGTGCGGCCGAGGGCGGTGGCGGCGCGGGCGAAAGCGACGGCGTCGTGGACGGCCGCGCCGCCGGGGTCGTTGTTGAAGTAGGCGTGGACGTCGGCCTGTTCGGGGAACTGTTCGGCGATCCGGTGGACCCAGCTGGTGAGCGCCTGGCGCCCGTAGCGCGGCCACGGCTCCGCCCGGCCGCAGTGGAAGCGCACATAGCCCCAGTCCGCCGTGCGCCAGAGCGGTGTCACGGGCCGGGAGTCGTGGTCCGCCCAGCACAGGGCCGCGCCGCGCGCCTCCAGCACGGCCCGCACCTCGTCGGTCCACCACGAGTCGTGACGGGGTTCGACGGCGACCCGGGTGCCGGAGGGGAAGCAGGCGAGCGCGGCGTCGAGCAGTCCGGGGTCGGCGCGGAGGGTGGGCGGCAGCTGGAGGAGTACGGGGCCGAGCCGGTCGCCCAGCCCGGCGGCGCGGTCGAGGAGCCGCCGCACCGGCTCCTCGGGGTCGTGGAGCCGTTTGATGTGGGTGAGGTAGCGGCTGGCCTTGACCGCCATCACGAAGCCCCCGGGCGTGCGGTCGCGCCAGTCGGCGAAGGTGGCGGTCTCCGGCAGCCGGTAGAAGACGGCGTTGTTCTCGACGGTGGCGAAGTGGCGGGCGTACTCCTCCAGCCACAGCCGCTGCGGCCGGTCGGCGGGGTAGAGGTCACCGCGCCAGTCCTTGTACTGCCATCCCGAGGTTCCGACGAGGAGGGGCATGCAATGATCCTTGCCCGAGGGCACCGGATCCGCCACCAGTAAGGATGCGATGACGTCGAGCTGCGTCTTCTGTGCCGTCGTGGCGGGCGAGTCGGCCGCCCACCGGGTCTTCGAGGACGGGACGGCGGTGGCGTTCCTGGACGCCCGGCCGCTCTTTCCCGGCCATGTGCTGGTCGTGCCGCGGCGGCACGCGGAGACGCTCGTGGACCTGCCCGCCGAGGAGGTGGGGCCGTTCTTCACCCGGGTGCAGCGGGTCGCGGGGGCCGTGGAGCGGGGCATGGGCGCCGCCGGGTCGTTCGTGGCCGCGAACAACCGGATCAGCCAGTCCGTACCGCATTTCCATGTGCACGTCGTGCCGCGCAACCACAAGGACGGACTGCGGGGATTCTTCTGGCCGCGGACGCGCTACGCCTCGGACGAGGAGGCGGCCGGGGTGGCGGCCCGGGTGCGCGCCGCGCTGGACTGACCGCTGGACCGGCCACTGGACCGGCCACTGGACCGGCCAGGCGGCGGGGCGTCCCGTCGCGGGTGCCTCACCCTCCCCATGGACTATCCACCTGAATCCACACATATTGGATATATGAGGTTCCGCGACCGCGTGGACGCCGGTCGGCAGCTGGCCGACCGGCTGGAGCACCTGCGCGCCGAGCCCGTGGTCGTGCTCGGGCTGCCGCGCGGCGGCGTCCCGGTGGCGTTCGAGGTGGCGGAGGCCCTGGCGGCCCCGCTGGACGTGCTGCTGGTCCGCAAGCTCGGCGTGCCCAGCCACTCGGAGCTGGGTTTCGGCGCCATCGGCGAGGGCGGCGTACGGGTCGTCCACGACGACATCGTGCGGATCAGCCGCCTCGACGAGGACGACCTCGCCGAGGTGCAGCAGCGCGAGGAGGCGGAACTCGCCCGGCAGGCCGACCGGTTCCGCGGCGGGCGGCCGCGCGTCCCCCTGACGGGGCGCACGGCGGTCGTGGTGGACGACGGTGTCGCGACCGGCGCGACCGCGGCGGCCGCGTGCCGGGTGGCACGCGCCCAGGACGCCGCCCGGGTGGTACTGGCGGTGCCGGTGTCCCCTCCGGACGCGGCGGAGGAGCTGCGCGCGGAGGTGGACGAGCTGATCTGCCTCACCGTGCCGACCGTGTTCTTCGCGGTCGGCGAGTGGTACCGGGACTTCTCCCAGACGACGGACGAGGAGGTCGTCGATCTGCTGCGGCGGAGCAGCGCAGGACCGTGAATCGCTGGAGGTGTGTTCGCCATGACGGAGACGATCGTCGAGTGCGCCGTGGAACTGGAATTCCGCGAGGCCGGGCCCCTGACCCAGGCCGCGGCGCGGCTGCGCATGCACGACGGCGCGGAGTTCACCGCGCACGGCGTGACCAACCGGAACCCGGACGACCCCGGCCAGCAGCGGGTCGGCGAGGAGGTCGCGGCGGCACGCGCGCTGTACGGCCTCGCCGAGCAGCTGCTGGAGAAGGCGGGTGTCGACATCCAGGAGCTCACCCACGAGAAGGACGTGCGTCTGACGCACTGACCCGGCCCCGCGTCGCGGCGCCCTCCGCACGCGGAGCATTGCTTAGCGACCGATATAGAATTGCCGCATGGCAGAGCGACAGCGCGGCAGGCCCCGTTCCTTCGACCGTGACGCGGCCCTGGAGACGGCGACCCTCGTCTTCTGGGAGCACGGCTACGAGGCGACCTCGGTCGCCGATCTGACGCGCGCCATGGGCATCGCCGCCCCCAGCCTCTACGCCGCCTTCGGCAACAAGGAGGCGCTCTTCGGCGAGGTCGTCCAGCGGTACGGGCAGCGGTACGGCGCCTTCCTCCTCCGGGCGCTCGAAGAGGAGCCGAGCGCCCGGGGGGCCGTGACCCGCATGCTGCGCGAGGCCGCGCGGGAGTACACGGCGGCCGGCCGCCCGACGGGCTGCCTGATGCTCATCGCCGCCGCCTGCGGCACCACCGCGTCCCCCGGGGTGGAGGAGTCGCTGCGGATCGTCCGCACCGCCAATGTCGCGGCGATCGAGAGCCGCATCAAGGCGGGCATCGCCTCCGGCGAACTGCCCGCGGACACCGACGCGGCGACGTACGCGCGCCACACCGCCGCGGTCATCCAGGGCATGTCCCAGCAGGCCCGGGACGGCGCGACCCGCGAGCAACTCGAAGCGCTCGCCGACGTGACCCTGCGCGCCTGGCCCGCCTGAGCGTCCCACCTCCGACCCTCATGTTGGCGATGTACCTTGGATGCATACATAAGGTTGATTCGCGGGTGGGGTGGTCAATGTGAGCGTGACCCAGATCGATCTCGACGACGAGGCGCTGGCCGAGGCAATGCGGCTGATGGGTGCCTCCACCAAGAAGGAAACCGTCAACGCGGCCCTGCGGGACTACGTGGCCCGGGTCAAGCGGCTCGAAGCCGCCGAGAAACTGGCCGAGCGTGGCGAGCGTGGCGAGTTCGAGGCCGCAGCGACCGCGCGTGCGGTCGCCAAGCGCGCCCGGCGGGCGGCCTTCGAGTGATCACGTACCTCCTCGACGCCTCCGCCCTCTGGCACCTCTTCCGCACTCCAGGAGCGTTGCGCCTCTGGGAGGGCCACATCGCCGCCGGAGTGTTCCATATCTGTGAGCCCACGAGGACCGAGTTCCTGTACTCGGCCACCGGCCCGGCACACCGCGACGAACTGGCCGAAGAGCTGGACGCCTTGTGCCGACTCTCGCCTGTCCCCAAGAACGGATGGCGCTGGGCCGACACCGCGCAGTACAAGCTCACGCAGCAAGGACAGCACCGTTCCGCGGGCGCCGTCGATCTGCTGGTGTGCGCGACAGCAGTGCACCACAACCACACCGTGCTCCACGTGGACAACGACTTCGTGACCGTGGCGAACGTACTCAAGGAAGTGCAACAGAGAGACGCACGGGCCTGACACCCGGGCCCCGCCCCTGGCCCTCATGCATTCCTCTGCTCAGCGGGCGCCTGGGGGCTTCGGCCACGGCGCGTCCGAGGCTGCTGCGTCCAGCAGGTCACCCAAGCGCAGCCAAGCCGAAGCACCGGAGTAGCTCGCAGGGGAGTTCACGAATCGGTCCCATGCTTCTTCGTCTGCCCCCAGCGCCGCGAAGACCACTGCGACCACGATTGGATGGGCGCTGCTGTAGTGGTCCCCTCGAGCGCGCAGCGCCGACCATGCAGGCAGGGCGCGAACGAGCTCGGGGCCGGTGTCCGGCTGGTTCAGGATCAGACGGGTCCATGCCTCACGCCAGGATGGTCCGCCTCCCAGCCCTTTTCGGAGGTCTCTGGTCAGCCGAAGCAGCACGGATCGCGCCGAGCTGTGCCGGCTCAGTACGTCGGCGAAGGCGGTGCACCGGTAGCTGCTTACGGCGAGTGAGAGAAGAGCCTTCTCCACGAGCGAGTCGTCACCAGGATGCCGGTCCAGGTATTCGCCCAGTACCTGCTCGGGGACGGAGGCCAGCTCTCGCACCGTGACGTCCTTCGGAGAGCCGAGGGCGATTCGGCGGCTGTAGCCGACCTGTGGGGGCGGATCAGCCAGGATCCGCTCGATCTGGCCGAGGATCTCCTCAAGCCGACGTGCATCGTCGTAGTGGGGGCGAGTGCCCAGGTGATGTCGGCCCAGTCGAGTCCGCGCGTCCCGAATGATCGGACGGACACCGGACTTGACCTCCTCGGTGACAACGGGGAGATGGAGCAGCATGTCCTGGACCCAGAGCACACCGTCGGGACCGATGGCCGAGTAGCGGTCTCGTGGTTCCCAGTAGGGGAGCGCACGGGCGGCTGTTTCGGCGAAGAGCACCGCAAGTTCGGCAAGGTTTTCCTCGGACGCGCGCCACTCGACCGAGCGGTGGCCGTCCTTGGCCTTGCCGGGGTTGAGGAGGTGACGCCAAGTACCCGACGCCGATCTCTGTACCCAGGCGACCGGGGCTCGAGAGCCCCAGTCGAGCCCCGTCTTGCTGCTGTCGCTCCACCAGTATTGGAGGTGCTCGCGTTCGCGCTCGGGCAAAGCCGCCAGCTCTGAGGCGAAGTGACCGAGAACCTGATCTGCATCGGCTCCGTCTCGCCGCATGCGGCATCCTTGGGCCAGCAGGACCTCGGAGGGAAACCGTTCAAGATCTGCTCTCGCGAGCTCGGTCAACAACGCCGGGTCGGCCGTCCAGGGTATGTCGCCCAGCAGCACGTCACGGATCGGCCGCTCTGCGTCAGCACCGGTCGCCCACTCGGCGAACTGCCGCTGTCGGTCAGGGTGTCGCTCAAGTATCCGGCGCCACATACTCTTCCAGGCCTTATGTGCCTCTCTGCGCTTCTCCAGCCAGTCTTCCGCGTCCTCGTCGCTTTCCGGTTCCCCGCGGTCGGGTGCCGTTGGAAGCAAGTCACGAGCGACCTCGAATACAAGGTCGTGCAGCTGGCCTCGTTGGAACACCGCCTGCGCCGGGGTCGGCTTCTGCAACAGTTCGGGCGTTATGGGAGGCGCAGTCGTACCGCTGAGGGAGCGCAGAGCCTTCGCGATCGCCAATGCCAGTCGTTCGCTGACCTGCGGGCTGCCGAGTAGGGCCAACTGGTGTGCAGTGCACTGTTTCAGTACCTGGTCACGCAGAGCCTCTCCACATGATGGGTGCCCGAGAGCCCGTGCCGCGAGGTTCAGTGACGTGTCGAAGTAGTGAGGCTCTCGCGTCCGCTCCAGGTCTGCGGCTACGGCAGCCTCCAGGAGCCACTCGGGCGCTTCCTCCGTGTACGGACCCGACAGCAGGGCTTCGGCGAGAACGGACCGTTCTGAACGGGGCTGCGCAGACTTCAGGCGTTCCCCCGCAAGACGCACCACCGGCTCGTCTGCTGTGCGACCTGCCAGAGCAGTGCAGAGGAATTCGGTCGGGAGTATGAGGGCGCTCAATGGTATGTCTCCTGATGGTTTGTAATGTCCGTCTGTGTCATGGCAACGCTAGCGACAGGCGCCGTCCATCAATTTGTCGCGCGGTGCACAGCCGGCACCCGGGTCTTCTTTGAGCATGTCTTGCACCATCGCGGTGGCACACTCTCGTTTCACAAGCCCCTCCCCCATCTGACCCTGTCCAGGGCAAGCGTAGGGTCAACCACTGACACGTCGTTCTTCCTGCCGGCTTGTACCCGCGTTCACTTCGTTCCTGGACGGAGCCGGACTGTGGCCGTCGCTGCCGACCAGCTCAGCCAGATCGGGATGGAGGGCTGCCCATGCCCCGACCGCAGTCATGAGAACCTGCCGCTGCCTCCGGCTGGCTCGCCGTCGTGTCCCGGCGCTGGGCATGACGAACCGGTGCAGGCGCTTCGGCACCGCCCGCAGCACACTGGCCTGCGCTTCGACCCGACGTAGGTGCCGGTCGAAGGTCTCGTCCCAGCACGCGTCGACGGCAAGGAACTGCCGACGGATCGCGATCACGAACGGGACCAGTGCCGAGAGTCGGTCCGGGTCCGTCGTGACCACCCTCTTGACCACCAGGCTCAGCGCGGGCCACCGCAGGGACTGGTCAAGTCGCGAACCGAGATAGCAGAGTGTCTCCGCGTAACGGAGCGCAGCCTTCAGTAAATCCCGCCCCTGCTCGATCTCGACGCTTCCCGCATCGGTCATGGCAGTGCGCGCCGTATCGAGGGCCAGGAACGCCAGTCGTGGGCCATGAGGGTGTCGTCGAGGTCGAACCCGAGGTTGTCGAACGCATCGATCACGTCGTCATCGCTCGGCGAGCCGTCACACAGCAGCGTGAACAACACCGTCAATCCGAACCGCACTTGTTCTGCGGCACCGACGGAGGAACGGCCGCCGTACTTGTTCGCCAGCTTGAGTACCTCGATCCACAACCGCACTGACTGGGGCCTGCCGGCGCGGCCGACCAGGGCGTCGGCGAGATGCTTCGCGTGAGCGACGTCCTTGGAACCGCACCCGAGCTCGCCGAGCCGGTCGAGGAGGACAAGATAGCTGGCCCGCAAATGCTCGACCTCGACGAACCGGCCTGACCACCACAGCCTGATGCGCACCTCGTGGAATGAGGTCTTCGCACCGGAGGGGAACAGGAGGGACTCCCCTGGACGGGCCCGCCCTACCCGGGGCCGCCTCCCCTTCACTGACCTGCGCGAATAGCGGGGCCGGCGGCTGCACGGGGAGGCGGTCGAAGGTGACGTGGCGGAAGCCCAGGCGGGGATCGGCGACGCCTGCTACGGGAGGACGAACGAAGCAACGCGGCCGTGCCGTGGCACTGCGGCTGCTCATCGTCCCCGACGGGCGAGAGCCGCTCCGGTAGCGCGCAGGACGGCGCGCGCCCCTCACTCTGTGTGTGCTGTCAACGGACGGGGGAATACCGGGCAGTTCGGCTCCGGCGGTCTCATGCGATGGGGACAATTCCGTTTCCCGAAGCGGGTCGGGCTCGGAGAGAGAATGGGCGTGCGTCATGCACAGGACGTGGCATTGGGCGAGGGCATGCGGGAGCGTGGCCCTGGCCGTGGGGACGGCGGTGGCGGGGGGCGTGGTGGCGCCGACCGAGGCGAACGAGTCGACGGGGGCCGTCAGTTGTGTGGGGACCAACACCGTCGAGTTCTCCCCCGGACTGGGCCTGTGGGCGAGAAAGACCAGGATCACCGGCAGCGGAGCCTACAGCTGCACCTCCGCCGACCCCGCCCTCACCTTCGGGAAGTCCGAGATCAGCGGCGGTGGGGTGAACGGCTGTTTCGACTCCGACGCCACCACGGTGGAGAAGATCACCTGGAGCACCGGTGAACGGAGCGTGGTGAAGTACCCCATGGGCAATGTCCGGCAAGTCGCCGGGCAGGCCGTGGTGCTGGTGGTCGGCACGGTCGTGTCGGGGAGGTTCGAGGGGAGGACGGTCGCTTCTCCCGGCCTCCAGCTCACCCTCGACGTCGCGTCGTGTGCCACGGACCGCGGGGTGCGGCTGATCACCGGTCCTTCGGCACTGCTGATTCGCTGACCGCGCTCAGCGACCGGCGGCCGTGACGGGCGACCAGGCCGAGGACGAAGGCGACGTCGTCCCGGGTGCTGGCGGGGTTGATGGTGCACATCCGAAGCACCACGGTGCCGTGCACCCGCGTGGTGAGGAGCAGTGCCTCGCCCTCGGTGCACACCGCCCGGCTGATGTGCTCCTGCGCGGTGTCGGCGTCCCAGCCGGGCGGGGCGTCGGCCGGGTGGTAGCGGAAGGTGAGGACGGCGAGGCCGGGCGGTGTGACCAGCCTCAGTTCGGGGTGGGACGCGACCAGGTCCGCCGCGTGTTCGGCCAGGTCCATGCCGTGCTCGATGGCCTGCCGGAACGCCTGCGCGCCGAAGGCCTTCAGCGACAGCCACAGCTTCAGGGCCCGCAGCCCGCGGCTCTGCTGGGGGCCGCGGTCGGAGAGGTTCACCTCGTCGCCCCGGGACGCGGTCGGGGCGAGGTAGCCGGTGTCCAGTGCGTGGCGCGCCAGGTCGAAGGTGGTCCGCAGCAGCTCCGGACGGCGCAGCAGGACGCATCCGATCTCGTAGGGCTGGAAGAGCCATTTGTGCGGGTCGACGGTCAGGGAGTCGGCGCGGCACAGGGCGGCCCGTAGCCCGTGGCCCCGGGCGGTGGCGGCCGCCGCGGCGCCGTGGGCGCCGTCGATGTGGAGCCAGAGCCCTTCGCGCTCGCAGAGGTCGGCGAGGTCGTCGAGGGGGTCCACGGCGCCGGTCCCGGTGGTGCCGAGCGTGCCGACGACGGCGAAGGGCCGCAGGCCGGCGGCCCGGTCGCGGGCGACGCGCCGCGCGACCTCCGCCGGGTCCAGGCGGAGGGCACGGTCGGCCGGTACGACGGAGAGCCGGGCGCGGGTCAGGCCCAGGAGGTGGGCGGCGCGTGCGATGGAGGGGTGGGCCTGGCTGGAGCAGTAGAGGCGGGCGCGGGAGCAGTCCTCGCCGAGGTGGTGGTCGCGTGCGACGGCCAGGGCGGTGAGGTTGGCGACGGAGCCGCCGCTGACGAAGAGCCCGCCGGCCCACTCGGGGAGGCCGAGGAGGGTTTTGAGCCAGCCCAGGGTGGTGAGTTCGAGCTGCGTGGGGCCGGCGCCGACCAGCCACGCGCCCGGCACCGAGAGGTGGGCGGAGGCGAGGGCGTCGGCGAGGACGGCCGGGAAGTTGCCGGTGGAAGGGGTGAAGGCGAAGCTTCGCGGGTGGTCGAGGCGGGTCGCCTCGCCGAGGGCGTCGCGGGTGACGCGGTCGAGGACGGCGCACAGGTCGTCGGTGCCGTCCTCGGGCAGGGGTTCGTCCAGGGCGGCCCGGAGGCTGCGAGGGGAAGGGACGCGGAGGGGCGGCCGCTCGCGCGGGGTGGTGAACCGCTCGATGATGAGCTCGAGTGCGTGCCGGCCCGCCTCGCGCATCGGCTCCTCGGCGAGCCGCAGCAGGGGCCGGGTGGTGGCTTCGCCCACGGTCCTCGCCGCGGTCCCGGATCGCTGGTGGAAGGCGGCGATCCAGGCCTGCGCGTCCGGACGGGGGCGGGGCCGCGGTTCGAGGGCGGCCACGGTGCGCCCGAACTGGAGCAGGGCCAGCTCCTGGCCGGCGGCGACCGGACCCGGGTGGGCGATGGCCCAGCACAGGGCCTCGTCGTCGTGGAGCCCGGCGAGGTCGGGCGGAGCGTCGGGCGGAGCGGGGAGCGGGCCGGTCGCCGCCCGGCCGTCGAGACGGTAGCGCCCTGTGGGGGCGAGTCCGTGCACCGTGGTGTCCTCGGCGGCGTGGACGACGAGCTGGCTCGGGCGGCGCGGGCCGTACGGCAGTGCCCCGGGCACGACCGGGGGCAGTTCGGGCAGGAGGAAGCACAGGAGGTGCACGCCCAGGGAGGGCAGCAGCCCTGCCGCGCGCTCGGCGGTCTGGACGAGGGAGACCACCGTCTGGAAGCGGGGGTTGACCTCGATGGCGAGGAGGCGCCCGTCCTCCTCGACGAGGTCCAGGCCGAAGACGCCCCGGAAGCCGTGGCCGCGCAGGACCTCGCCCACGCGCCGTGCCGCCTCGCGGGCCTGCCCGTACAGCCCGTCCGGCAGGTCACCGGGGTGTACGAGCTGGTTGCCGCAGTGCGTGCCCCAGGAAGCGGCGAGTTCGGGCAGCCCGACCAGTTGGTGGGAGACGGCCGAGACCACGGTCCTGTCCGGCCCGGCGCACGCCGTGACGGTCAGGGAGATTCCGGGGGCCCGACGGCTCAGCCGGACCGGCTCGTCCGGCCAGGCGGCGAGGCAACGGTCCAGTTCGGCCGGGGAGTCGACGGGGACGGTGCCCCGGCCGATCAGGTTGTTCTCCCTGCGCTGGGCCACGGCCCCGGGCCACTTGTCGTCCCAGTACGCCTCCGCCGGCGCCCGCCCGGTCGCGGGGACGACCAAGGACGGCGGGGCGGCCACGCCCGCTTCCGCGAACAGCTCCAGCACGCTGATCTTGTCCGCCGCCCAGGCGGTGACGCCGGGGTCCGGGGCGAGCAGCCGGTAGCCGTGAGCACGCGCCCACGTGCGGGCGTTGGGGCCGTGCTCGGGCGCGAACGAGACGCAGACGCGGCGCGGGCCCGGTGTGTTCCGTGGACCACCGGACGGGAGCGCGGGCAACGGCTGGAACGCGGAGACCGGTTCGTGGCGGAGCCAGGGCGGTGCCGGGCGGAACGACGCGCTGACGAAGGCGCAGTGGTCCAGCCACACCGCTTCGTCGAGCAGGCCGTCCAGCAGTCGCCGGCCCGCGCGGGCGTCGATCCCCTCGATGTCCCCGATACCGCCGGTCAGTCCCTGTCGCACGGAGAGTCCTCCTGGGCACGGCGCCGGTCGAGGTAGGTCCGCAGCAGTGACGCGCCGCCGGGGACGCACCGCTCGCAGATCCTGCCGTGATGACGGCGATTGCGGCGTTGGGCCGCCCTGAGGGCGGCCGCTCCCCGGTGGATCGTCCGCACCGTTCCCGGGTCCGGGATGTCCTGGGGGAGTATCCGCACCGAGCGCTCGAGGCCGCGCATGCGGCGCACCATGGCACGGTGGTCCCGGTTGAACACCCCGGAGAACCCCGGGGGCATGTACGGAGGCTCCATGGTCGGACGGATCTCGTCCCGGTACGTGGCGGCGGGGAAGTCCGCGGCGTAGTCCATGGCAGCCGTGGCCGCGTCGTACAACAGGCGTAACTCCCCCATAGCAGCGACGAGTTCCGGCCATGCGGCGCCCCGCGTGGCGGCCAGGGCATCGTCCAGGGCGGTGTTCATGGCCGTGAGCAGCAGGTGGAACAGCTGGTGGCCGAGCTTCCACCGGCACAGCGCGTCCGGGAGGCCGTCGACGGGTGCCGTGCCGAACCCGGCGTCGGCCCGCGCCTCGACGGCGCGGGAGGCGAGCCACAGCCCCGAGACGAGCACGGCGCGCTGGTCTTCGCCGAGGCGGGTGTGCGGCAGGTCGCGCAGAACACCCGCGCGCAGGCGTGCGGTGCCGGGACGCGCCGGATGCCTGAGGATGCCGAAGTACCGGTCGTATTCGGCGTCATGGGCGGTCATGCCGAGGACCTCGCGAGTTCCTCCACCCGGTGGTGCAGGCGTTCCAGATACAGCTCGCTCTCCGGTTTCATCAGGACGCTGCGCAGGATGTGGGCGTGGTCGCGGTCGGGGACGACGTCCGCGTGGCGGCCGGTGAACGCGTCCGCGCCGACGCGGGCGACGCTGAGGAACACCGGATTCTCCTTCGCCTCCATGCCTCGCCGCATCACCTCGCGCGACGCGGTGTCGACCCGGGACAGTACGGCGGGCCCGGTACCCGGGTGACTCGGGTAGTAGGTCACGATGTCGAGCTCGGGCTGCTGATAGAGACTCAGATGGGGTGAGCCGCCGATCAGTTCGGCCCAGCGCAGGGCGGCCCGGCGCCCGGCGGCGAGCACGCCGCCCAGCCCCTGCCGGGTGAGCGGCAGCAGCCGGAGGGTCAGCCACAAGGCGGCAGCGGCCGCCCCGGAGCGTGAGCACTCCAGGCTGATCTCGCCCAGATGCGGCCGGTCGGAGGTGAAGTAGGTGTAAGGGGAGTCATGCCGGTAGAACCGGGCGGTCGCGGGGTCGGCGAACAACACCGCGCCGCACCCGTAGGGCTGGAGACCGTGTTTGTGCGGGTCGATCGCCACGGAGTCGCTCCGCGCGACGGCCCGCAGCGCGTCCCCGGTGGCCCCGTCCGTGAGCGGGTCGTCGGCGAGCAGCGCGAAGAAGCCGCCGTACGCGGCATCCACATGGACGCGGGCGCCATGCCGCCGCGCCGACGGGACGATGCGGTGCACGGGGTCGACCGCGCCCAGCGCCGTGGTCCCGGTCGTGGCGACGACCGTGCCGACGTCTCCCGTGGCCAGCAGTCGCTCCAGCGCGGCCACGTCCATCCGCCCCCGGTCGTCCACCGGGACCCGGTGCACCCGCATGCCCAGCAGATGGCACATCCGGGCGTGCGTGTAGTGGCCTTCGGCGCTGACCGCGACGGAGCGGCCGGGACGGCTCTCGCGGGCGACGAACAACGCCTCCAGATTCGCCAGCGTGCCGCTGCTGGTGAGGTGCCCAAGGTGTGTCTCCAGGCCGACCATGGAGGCGAGTTGGGCGACCGCTTCCTCCTCCATCGCGGATGTGGCGGGACCGCCGTCCAGCGCGTGGTTGTTGGAGTTGACGAGCATCGCGGCGAGGTACCCGGCGACGGCGACCGGATGCGGGGGCTTGAGCATCTGCCCCGCGTAGCAGGGGTGGAAGAAGGGGTAACTGCCGTGCAGCCGGCCGGTCAGCTCGTCGAACGCGGCGGCGCAGGCGTCGTCGTCGACGTCCATGGCCGGATGGGCCGCGTACTCCTCGTACGACCGGGCCCATGCCTCGAATGCCTCGGCCCCGCGATCCAGCCACCGCTTCAGCTCCATGCCCGCCCCCCCGGTGCCACGCCCCGCCCGACCGGGCAACCGTAGCCGGGGCCTGATGCCCCGTCCGGGCATCGACAGCCGTCTCACCCGAACGGGGCTCCAGCAGGGCTCAGTTCACCGGCTCGGGCGACTGCTCCGTGATCTCCCGTACGCACAGCGGGGTGCGGGTGGGGCCGGTGATGGCCTCGCCGGTTTCCAGGGAGAAGCTGGAGTGGTGGAGGGGGCAGGTGATGCGCAGCCGGGCCGCGTTCACATAGCCGTGGGCGAGGTGTCCCTTACGGTGCGGGCAATAGGCGTCGGCCTCGAATTCCCGGTCGCCGATCCGCACCCGGATGCGGTCCGCGCCGATCCGCTCGACACTGATCCGCTCGGCCGGGACCGGTCCGTTCACGTCCGGCATTCAGGCCACCTTCAGCGCGGAGGCGACGGCCGCCTCGGTGGCACCGCCGATGACATCGCTGGCGAGCTTGAAGCCCGTCCACACCTTGGCCGGGTGGAGGTCGGCCTCGGCTTCGAACTCCCGGATGGCCACCTGGAGTTCCTTGGCGTGGAAGTTGTCGATGTGCAGGTGCTCGGTGTAGTAGCGGGCACCGGTCAGCCCGAGCCGGGTGGCGGCGTTCGCGAAGCACTGGAAGGCGTAGAGGATGCTGGACTCCAGGTAGCACAGGGCGCCCAGGAAATACTCCGGGCGGGGCGCTCGGGCGGCCGCCCAGAAGAAGGTGTTGACGTAGGCGTACGTCTCCTCGTTGGTCCGGTCGAGGTAGTCGGACACCTCCAGGGACATGTCCAGTTCGGTCATCAGGTCGCGGTAGATGTTGAAGTGCGCCTGGTCGAGGTTGCCGCAGCCGAACTCGTCGACGAGCACCCGGAAGACGGCCATCTTGGCCTTCTTCGGGAGTCGCCACACGATGGGCAGGAACGACTCCGACTCGGTGAGGCCGTCCACCGCGAACTGCGCGACGACCTCCTTGAACTGCTCGCGGTCGAGGTCCTCCGCCATGACCCGCTCGAACTCGGGCGCGTCGGCCTTCTCCGCCTCCAGCAGGGCCTTCATATGACGGCTCAGGGCCGCCCGGTCGGCCATCTCGGGGGCGGCCGCCTCGATCTCACGGGCGCGGCCGGCGATCAGCCGCTCCTCCAGCTCGTGCAGTTCACGCAGTTCATCAGGGGTGGGTATGGAACGGTTCAGTACGAAGAGGCGGCTGCCGGCCGTACGGGTCGTGGTGGTCACGGAAGACTCCCGGCGGATCACGGTGCTATGGACATACGGATGGGGGTGCCGGCCCGGAGGAGTGGTGTCCGGGCCGGCGCGCGCGGTCAGTTGACAGCCAGTGCGGTGCCGATGACGCCCCGGCGGACCAGCTCCACCTTGACGTGCAGGTACCAGTCGTCCGCCAGGAGCCGGTACCGCTCGGACAGCGCGTCGACGCGGCGCTGCGCGTCCTCCGCGCCCGCAGCGAGCGCCTCGGCGCAGACCGAGGGTTCGAGGTTGGCCAGCGGTCCGACGAAGCCCTGGACGCCGGGGACCTGCCCGATCAGGTGCTCCCAGCCCTGGAAAACGGGCACTCCGGCGGTGCTCTCCGGGTTCGCCAGGTTTTCCAGCAATTTCCGGGTGAACTCGGCGGAGCCGCTGGAGTCCTTGACGCCGGCGATGCCGGGCAGGGCGCAGACCTCGTGGAGCGCCTCGACGTCGAGCGGCGTCCCGGACACCATGTGCTCGTGGTAGACGAACACGGGCAGCGGGCTGCCGTCGAGGACCTCGGTGAAGTGGTCGACGAGCCCGCGACGTCCACCGTCCGCGCCGGGGAACGGCGGAGGCACGACGACCCCGTCGGCGCCCAGTTCGGCGGCGAGCCGGGCACGGGCCAGGACGCCTCCGGCGTCGCCGAGCGCCACCCCGGCGAGTACGGGGGTGCCGTCCGCGTGCTCCACGGTCAGCCGCACCATGTCGGCCCACTGCCCGGGGGACAGGGTCCAGCCCTCGCCGGTGCTGAGGGCGGGCAGGTACGCGGTGACGCGGCCGTGCAGGGACCGCACCAGCGCCGCCACGCTCGTCGCGCACACCCGGCGGTTCTCGTCGACCGGGGTGACGAGGGGCACGAGCGTGCCGCGCAGCTCCTTCAACCGGGCGACGGCCACCGCGCGGTCAGAGCTCGGCATGGTCGGCCTCCAGCACCAGCGACCGCTCGTAGAGCTGGTCCAGCTCCGCCGGGAACACGCCGCGCTCCGCGGCCGGTTCGGGCTCCCGCACGGAGGGTCCGAGTCCGGTCAGCGCCGTCAGCCGCGGGTTGACGGTGACGAGCCGCCCGCCGGTGCCGAGGACCGAGGCGAGCAGCAGCCGGTCGCGCGTCCGCAGCCCCGCGGCCCCGGCGGACGGCCGCACGGCGGCCGCCAGGTCGGTCTCGCTGTAGGCCCGCCGGGAGATCGGCATCAGGGAGTGCAGGACGTCCATGAACGGGTAGTAGGCGTCCTGCACTTCACGCGGCAGGTGCCATACGAAGTCGTCGCAGCGGCCCACTTCCTCGTAGGTCATCACGACGGGCCGGTCGAGGTGGGAGACGAAGAAGGCCGTGCAGGCGGCCCGCACCGACGGGTCGGTGCTGTGCATCCCCATGAAGAGGGACGCGTCCAGGTAGGTCTCAGCGGCCATAACCGTCCACCGCCTCCCGGAGCTTGGTCACGGAGGCCAGGAACTCGCCGGGGTCGCGGGCCAGGGCCACGCGGACGTAGGACTCGCCGCGCTCGGGCTCGTTCCAGAAGAAGTAGGTGCCGGGCAGCACATAGACCTCATGCTCCGCCAGGTGGCGCTGGAGGTCGGTCGCCCGCACCTTGTCGTCCTGGATCCGGAACCAGGCCACGCTGACGTTCACCGTCGGCTCGATGTGCTCCAGCAGGCTGCCCGCGAGCGCCTTCTGCGCGGTCTCCCGGTTGCGGGTGATGACGTCGCGGACCGAGGCCATGCCGTCCTCGATGGAGTCCTCCACATAGCGGGCGAGGAAGTTGAGGACGAACGGCGAGACGTCGAGCAGCACGCTGGTGTGGATGTTGTAGACGTCCTCGTAGAGGTCGCGGCTGCAGGTGAGCAGGGCGCACTTGGCGTCCTGGAGCGGCCAGGTCTTGCCGGTGTCCTCCAGCGCGATGTAGCGGACGCCGGAGGTGTCGAGGAGCTCGTAGAGGTCGAAGCGGCCGAACCGGGGGTCGGCGAGGGCGAAGGCGGCGAAGCAGAGGTCGATGACGAACAGCTTGTCGTGGTCGACGCAGAAGCGGACGACCTCCTCGAATCCCTTGCGGCCGTGGGAGAGAAGGCTGAAGCCGGTGGGGTTGTTGGGGTCGACGAGGAAGAGGGCGTCGGTCTCGACGGACGCGGCGAGCCGCTCGTAGATGCGGTCGACGTCGTGCAGGGCGTCCTCGGGGACCGGGACCGGGTGCACGCCGACGTTGTGCAGCACGTCGGGGAGGTTGTCGAAACACGGCTCGACGAGGCTGACGCTGATGTCGTGGCGTTTGAGGTACATGCCGGCGACCAGGGTCGATATGGAGGCCGCGTAGGAGAGCATGGTCGATTCGGCGCGGACGCTGTTCTGCCCGTGCAGGCGGAAGAAGACCTCCTTGAAGCGGTTCTCCAGATCGGCCTGCCTGGTGTTCTCCGCCTCGTACCACAGCGCGGGCAGCGCGGCGACGATCTCCTGCTGGCCCGGCGACTGGTTCTGGTGGGTGTGGGCGTCGGCGAGGTTGAAACGGGTCTTGAGGGCCTCGATCTCGTGCTGGGTGAGGTCGAGAAGCTGCTCGGTCACGGGTTCTCCTTCGCGGGCTGCTGCGCTGCTTGAGCGACGGGCAGATGCCACGGGGGCCGGTGGGCCTCCGCGTACGGAAGAAACGGCACGCCGCCGGGCGTCCTGCGGATGGCGCACGGGCTTCGACGGCGGCGGATGACAGCGGAAGTTGATGTTCCGTCAGGGAAGGCATGCTGGTCGAGCCGGAAAAACGTGGACCGCGTGGTGCCGCCGGACCGCGTCCGGCCCGGCCGGGGATCGGTCGACGAAGTGGCGTGAAGCAGCCGCGATTTGACCCCCGGTAACGTACGTTAACCGATGATCGATCATCGCTCAAGCCTGTTCTGGAGAACCCTCGCCTATGACCGGAGAGTCAGCCCAACGCCCGGATCCCGGTGCCCGCTTGACCCGCACCTCGCTGAGCGACCAGGTCCGCCGCATCCTGCTCGACCATCTCATGGAGGGCCGGTGGCGGCCGGGCGACCGGATCGTCGAGCGCCGCGTGGCCATGGAACTCGGGGTGAGCCAGGCACCCGTACGGGAGGCCCTGCGCGACCTCCAGGCGATGCAACTGGTCGAGTTATCGCCAAATAGAGGAACGTGGGTACGGGAACTGACACCGCAACGACTGTGTCAGGTCTACCCCGTCCGCGGCGCCCTGGAGCGGCTCGCCGCGGAGCTCGCCCTGGCCCGGCTGGCGGACCGGATCGACGTCCTGGAGGAGCACACGGCGCAGATGCACACCGCGGCGGAGGCCGGCGACGTCGACGGACAGGTGCGCCACGGCGTGGCATTCCACCGGGAGATCGTCGAAGCCGCCGGCAATTCCGTACTGTTGCCCAACTGGGAGTCGCTGACAGTCGAGTTGTGGACGCGGCTGTCCCTCACCCGGCTGCGCACCGAGCTGCACGACAACGCCTCGGACCACGAGCCCCTCGTCGAGGCATTCCGGCGGCAGGACCCGGAGGCCGGGCGGCTCCTGCAACTGCACATCCTGGGCTACGCCCGTCAATCGATTGGAGCGTCATGACCACCACTCCCCCGCCGCAGGACGGCATCCGCCCCGGCGTCATCACCGTCTTCTCCGACATCTGGTGCTCGTTCGCGCACGTGGCCATGCACCGGCTGCACACCACGCGCGAGCGGCTGGGCCTCACGGACCGTGTCCGGCTGAACCACCGCGCGTTCCCCCTGGAGATGTTCAACGGCGGCCCGAGCCCCCGGCCCGGCACGGACTCCGAGGTGGGCGGCGTGGCCCACATCGAGCCGGAGGCCGGCTGGCAGCTGTGGCGGGCGCCCGACTGGAAGTTCCCGTCCACCTCGCTCCCGGCCCTGGAGGCAGTGCAACTCGCCAAGGAGCAGGGGCTGGAGGCCTCCGAGCGGCTGGATCTGGCGCTGCGGCGCGCGTTCTGGGCGGAGAGCAGGTCCATCGGCGCGTACGCCGTGGTGCTGGAGATCGCCGAGGAGACGGAGGGGGTCGATCCGGAGCCCATCGCCGAGGGGCTCACCGAGGGCCGGGCCCGCGCGCTGATCGCCCGTGACTTCCGCTGCGCGAAGGAACACGGCGTCATATGCAGCCCGCACTTCTATCTCGCGGACGGATCAGATCACGCCAATCCCGGGGTCTCGGCGCGCTGGCACGGCGCGTACGGAACGGGCTTTCCCGAGGTAACGGCCAATGACCGGGGCGTTTACGAAGCCATCCTGCGCCGGGCGGCCAGCTGACTCGCAGGTCAGAAATGGTCCGGCGGGCCTGCGGGGAAAAATGATCGATCATCGTTCATTACCGGCCGGTAGATGTTGACTGCAACAACTTCCCGCTCCTAGCGTTGTCGGACGGAAACGCGGTTCCGCCACACGGAATCTGCAGTTCTGACGGGGGCGGGCTCGACGCCTCCGGCGGCCGGTCCACCCGCATGCCTGGCCGCGCGTCTCCACCGCCGGGGCACCACGGCAGAGCGCGGTGCCCCGGTCCCCACCCGGGATTGTGAAAGAGGATCAGCCGTGTCCCAGCTCGACCAACTGCCCGACAAGGACCCGTCAGAGGTCGCCGAGTGGCTGGAGTCCCTGGACTCCGCCACCCGGTTCGGGGGAGCCAACCGGACGGCGTACCTGCTGCGCCGTATGGCGGAACACGCCGAGCGGTCCGGGCTGGACCTCCCTCCGCTCCTGGAGACCCCTTACCTCAACACCATTCCGACCTCCGCCGAGCCCGCCTACCCGGGCGACGAGGAGCTGGAGGCCCGGATCACCGCCTGGAACCGCTGGAACGCGGCCGCCATGGTCACCCGCGGCAACCAGCGCGCGGGGCTCGGCGGCCACATGGCGACCTTCGCCTCCGCGGCCTGGCTCTACGAGACGGGCTTCCAGCACTTCTTCCGCGGCAAAGAGGGGCTGGGGGCACCCCCTGGGGGCACCCCCGGACGGAGTCTGGGGGAGGTAGCTGGGGGAGGCTCGGGCGACCAGCTCTATATCCAGGGCCACGCCTCCCCCGGCATCTACGCGCGCGCTTTCCTGGAAGGCCGTTTGACGGAGGGTCAGCTCGACCGCTTCCGGCAGGAGGCGGGCGGCGACGGCCTGCCCTCCTACCCGCACCCCCGCCGGCTGCCCTGGCTGTGGGAGTTCCCGACCGTCTCCATGGGCCTCGGTCCGCTCTCCGCCATCTACCAGGCCCGGTTCAACCGCTACCTGGAGCACCGCGGGATCAAGGACACCTCGCGGTCGCGCGTCTGGGCGTTCCTCGGCGACGGCGAGATGGACGAGCCGGAGTCGACCGCCGCCCTCGCCCTCGCGGGCCGCGAGCGGCTGGACAACCTCACCTTCGTCATCAACTGCAATCTGCAGCGCCTGGACGGCCCGGTCCGCCCCAACTTCAAGATCGTGCAGGAGCTGGAGGCGCAGTTCCGCGCCGCGGGCTGGAACGTCGTCAAGTCCCTGTGGGGGACGGCCTGGGACAAGCTCTTCGCGCGGGACACCGAGGGCGCGCTGCTCAAGCGGCTGCGCGAGGTGCCGGACGCCCAGTTCCAGACGTACGCCACCGTGGACCCGGCCTACCTCCGCGAGCACTTCTTCGGCGCCGACGGCCCCGCTTCCCCGCTGCACGCCATCGGCGCGGGCCTCGGCGACTCCGAGCTCCTGGAGCTCTTCCGCACCTCCCGCGCGGGCCACGAGCCGCGCAAGGTGTACGCCGCGTACCGCGCCGCCGTCGAGCACAAGGGCGCGCCGACCGTCGTCCTCGTCCAGACCGTCAAGGGCTACACCCTCGGGCCGGGCTTCGAGTCGCGCAACGCCAACCACCAGATGAAGAAGCTCACGGGGAAGGAGTTCCGGGCGATGCGGGATCTGCTCGAACTCCCCATCCCCGACAGCGCACTGGATGGCGAGCTCGTGCCGTACGCCCACCCCGGCGAGAACTCCCCCGAGGTGCGCTACCTGCGCGAGCGCCGGGCCGCGCTCGACGGTCCGGCCCCGGCCCGCAAGGTCGTCGCCAAGCCGCTCCCGCAGCCGTCCGCGAAGCCCTTCGAGGCCCTGCACAAGGGCTCGGGCCGCCAGGAGATCGCCACCACCATGGCCTTCGTCCGGCTGGTCAAGGACCTGATGCGGGAGAAGGAGACCGGTCCGCGCTGGGTGCCCGTCGTCCCCGACGAGGCCCGCACCTTCGGCATGGAGTCGCTCTTCCCCTCGGCGGGCCTGTACTCGCCGGCCGGCCAGACCTACGACCCCGTCGACCGCGACCAGCTCCTGTACTACAAGGAAGCGAAGAACGGGCAGATCCTCAACGAGGGCATCACCGAGGCGGGTTCGCTGGCCGACTTCACGGCGGCCGCCACGTCCTACGCCACGCACGGCGAGCCGATGATCCCGTTCTACATCTTCTACTCGATGTTCGGCTGGCAGCGGACGGCCGATCAGTTCTGGGCGCTGGCCGACCAGTTGGGCCGGGGCTTCGTCATCGGCGCCACGGCGGGCCGGACCACCATGACGGGCGAGGGCCTCCAGCACGCCGACGGCCACTCGCACCTGATCGCGTCCACCAACCCGGCGGCGGTCTCCTACGACCCGGCGTTCGCCTACGAGATCGCGGTCGTCGTCCGCGAGGGCCTGCGGCGGATGTACGGCCCCGACGCCGAGAACGTCTTCTACTACCTCACGGTCTACAACGAGACCAAGATCCAGCCCGCCATGCCCGAGGGTGTCGAGGAGGGCATCCTCAAGGGCCTCTACCGCTTCAAGGCAGCCGCCGAGGCCCCCGCCGAGGCCCCGCGCCTCCAACTGCTGGCCTCCGGCACCGCCGTCCACTGGGCGCTCGACGCGCAGCACCTGCTGGCCGACGACTGGGGCGTGGCCGCCGACGTGTGGTCCGCCCCCTCCTGGACCGAGCTGCGCCGCGACGCCCTGTCCTGTGACGCGGCGCAGCTCAAGGGCGAGGACCGGATCCCGTACGTCACCCAGGCCCTGCACGGCGCACCGGGCCCGGTCGTCGCCGTCAGCGACTGGATGCGCGCGGTCCCGGACCAGATCGCCCCGTGGGTCGAGCAGGACTGGACCTCCATCGGCACGGACGGCTTCGGCCTCTCCGACACACGCGAGGCGGCCCGCCGCCACTTCGGCGTGGACCCGCAGTCGGTGACGGTGACAGCGCTCGCCGCGCTGGCACGGCGGGGTGAGGTGAAGCCGGAGACGGTGCGGGACGCTGCGCGGCGGTACGGCTTGGAGGGCTGATCCGCTCACGCGAAGGCCCCGCCCGCACACCTTGAAAAAGGGAAGCACGGGCGGGGCCGATGGGGTATCGCTCAGCCGGGGCCTGCTCCGGCCAGACCCATGCGCCATGTGGTCTGTAAAAAATCACAGCTCCTTCGACGGCCAGTCGAGCAGTCGGGCGCCGATGACGGCGGTCTGCAGCGTGTAGCGGTGCATCGGGTCGGCGGGGTCGGACCCCGTCAGGCGGTGGATGCGTTCCAGACGGTACGTCAGGGCCCTTACGCTCAGGGAGAGTCGGCGGGCGGCCTCGGCCGCGACGCAGCCCGAGTCGAAATAAGCGGTCAGTGTGTCGAGAAGGGGCACCGCCCCGCCGCGGGCTTCCCGGAGCGGGCCGAGTGTCGAGCGGACGAGGTCGGCCATCGCCTGTCGGTCCCGGGTCAGGACGGGGAAGACCAGGAGGTCGGCCGCGTGCAGTACGGGGTTGTCGAGGCCCATGCGCTCGGCGAGGTCGAGGGCGCCGAGCGCCTCCTCGTAGGAGTGGACGACGCCGCCCGCGCCCGGGTGCGGGCGGCCGATCGCGACCCGGCCGCCGTCGGTGGCCGCGTACGCCTGTTTGGTGAAGAATCGCAGGACGTCGTCCTGATCGCCGGGCGCGACGCAGATGAGCCGCCCGTCCTTGGTGGTCAGCAGGATGTGCCGGTCGCCGAAGCGGACGTTGAGCACGCTCTCCACCCGACGCATGACCGGGTGGGCGTCGTCGTACGGCTCGGGTCCGGCGACGACGGCCACCGCGTGGGCGCGGGCGAGCCGCAGCCCGAAGCGTTCGGCGCGCTCGGACAGTCGGCCCAGGTCGCTGCGCCCGTAGAGGAGGTCATCGATGAACTCCCGGCGTGCGGCCTCCTCCTTGCGGACGGCCAGCCGCTGGGCCCGCTCGTACCCTTCCGCGAACGCGTCGATGGCCTGCTCGGCGGCGGCGAGGACGGTCGCGGCGGTGGTGCGTACGCCCGAGGCCCCGCCGTCCGCGCCGGGGCCGGCGGGCAGCCGGGTCCAGAGGGCGCGGGTCGCGGAGAGGTGGCCGACGACGAGGCCGCGCAGGCCCCGGCCGTCCTCGGCGGCGCGCTCGCCGAGCACGCGGCGCGACTCCAGTTCGTCGCGGCGCAGCCGCCTGCCGGTGGCGGAGGCCTCGGTCAGGAGGTCGGCATAGCCCTTCAGATAGTCGTCGAGGTCGGGTATCTCCCGGTCCGTCACGCGCGCTCCCCGTTTCTTGACGCGCCCCTGATGTTTTCTTAGCGCGCGGCCTCAAGGGTGCCAGATGCCCGGGAGGTGACAGCACCCTGCATCAAGGAAGCGTAAAGATTGCCGGTAACCGGCAATGCGTACAGACGTTCAACGCTGTCACCATGGACGGGCAGGACACGGGGGTGGAGCTCGATGCCAGGTTCCGGAAGCGGGACCGGACATCGAGCTCCTGCCGGGTCGTACCGGGCACACAAGAACGGAGAGCGGGCCGATGGGTGACTTCCTCACGGCGGCGCTCGCTTTCCCGGCCGCCGTGTTCGGCTTCGCGCTGCTTGTCGTCATCGGCTATTGGCTGCTGGTGCTGTGCGGCGGAGTCGACGCGGACAGCGGCGGCCATCACGGCGGGGCGGACGGGCACGACGGCACGGATCATCCGGGTGCGGCCGGGCTGCTCGCCGCGGCCGGGCTGGGCGGGGTGCCCGCCTCCGTCGCCGTGTCGCTGCTGATCGCCCTCGCCTGGTTCCTGTCACTGGCGGGCACCGCCCTCCTCCAGACATCCGGTCTGTCCGGCCGTGCGCAACTCCTGGCCGGTGCCGCCGTGCTGCTGGGCGCGGTCTGCGGCTCCTGGGCCGGCACCCGGCTGCTCGTCCGGCCGCTGGGCAGGCTCTTCCCGGAGGAACGCCCGCCCTCCCGGCTCGACTTCGTCGGCCGCGTCTGCGTCATCCGTACCGGCCGTGTGGACGGCGGGTTCGGGCAGGCGGAGGTGGCCGCGGAGGACGGGTCGACGGCGATCGTCCAGGTCCGCACGGACGACTCCGGCCTCGCCTCGGGCTCGACGGCCCTCATCTTCGACTACGTCCCCGAGGGCGAGTTCTTCCTGGTCACGCCGTTCGACGCGGCGCTCGACCCGGGCTCCCCGGCCGTGTGACACGGCCTGCGCGCCCGCTCTTTTCGACAACTCACCGACAGAGGTTCCACCATGGATGCCACCGCCATCGGGATCGGCGTGCTCGTCGCCGTCCTGCTGCTGATCGCCCTCGGGGTGCTGTTCACCGTCAGCCGCCTCTTCCGCAAGGTCGAGCAGGGCAAGGCGCTGATCATCTCCAAGACGAAGCGGGTCGACGTCACCTTCACCGGTGCCGTCGTGCTGCCGGTGCTGCACAAGGCCGAGTACATGGACATCTCGGTGAAGACCATCGAGATCCGGCGCACCGGCCGCGAGGGGCTGATCTGCCAGGACAACATCCGGGCGGACATCCACATCAACTTCTTCGTCCGGGTCAACAAGACCGTCGAGGACGTCATCAAGGTCGCCCAGGCCATCGGCACCCAGCGGGCCAGCGACCCGCGCACGCTGCAGGAGTTCTTCGCCGCGAAGTTCTCCGAGGCGCTGAAGACGGTGGGCAAGCAGCTGGACTTCGTGGACCTCTACACCAAGCGCGAGGAGTTCCGGGACCGGATCATCGCCGTCATCGGCACCGACCTCAACGGCTACCACCTGGAGGACGCGGCCATCGACTTCCTGGAGCAGACCCCGCTCACGCAGCTGGACGCCGCCAACATCCTCGACGCCCAGGGCATCCGCAAGATCACCGAGTTGACGGCGATCGAGCACGTGCGCACCAACGAGTTCCAGCGCACCGAGGAGAAGGAGATCACCCGGCAGAACGTCGAGGCCCGGGAGGCGGTCCTGGAGCTGGAGCAGCGGCAGGCCGACGCGGAGATCAAGCAGACGCGGGAGATCGAGACCGTACGGGCCCGGGAGGAGGCGGAGACCGCGCGGGTCCAGGCGGAGGAGCGGCTGCGTTCCCACACCGCGCACATCCGGACCGAGGAGCAGCTCGGCATCCAGAACGAGAACCGCGAGCGCGAGGTGGCCGTCGCGCAGAAGAACCGCGAGCGGGTCATCGCCGTGGAGAACGAGCGCATCGAGAAGGACCGGATGCTGGAGGTCATCGCCCGGGAGCGGGAGACCCAGCTGCGGCGGATCGCCGCCGACAAGGAGGTCGAGGCGGAGAAGCGCGAGATCGCCGACGTCGTCCGGGAGCGGATCGCGGTCGAGAGGACCGTCGCCGCCCAGGAGGAGGAGATCAAGAAGCTCCGCACGGTCGAGGAGGCGGAGCGGGAGCGCCAGGCGCTGGTCATCCGCGCCGAGGCGGAGGCCCAGGAGCGGCTCGTCAAGGACATCAAGGCGGCGGAGGCGGCGGAGCAGGCCGCGGCGCACCGGGCGGGCGAGATGCTGACGGCGGCGGAGGCCCGCCGCAAGGCCGCCGAGCTGGACGCGGAGGCCGCCGTCCGGCTCGCCGAGGGCAAGCGCGCCGACGCGGCCGCGCTCGGTCTCGCGGAGGCGGAGGTGCGGATGCGGGACGCCGAGGCCATCGCGAAGGTCGGCCACGCGGAGGCCGAAGTCGCCCGGGAGAAGGCCCTGGTGAGCGCCGAGGGCCTCAAGCAGAAGCTCAAGTGCGAGGCGGAGGGCCTCACGGAGAAGGCGGCGGCGATGGCCGCGCTGGACGCGGCGAGCCGCGAGCACGAGGAGTTCCGGCTGCGGCTGGAGGCCGACAAGGACGTACGGCTGGCGGGCATCGACGTCCACCGCAAGGTCGCGGAGGCGCAGGCGTCCGTCCTCGCCACCGGGCTGGAGAACGCGAAGATCGACATCGTGGGCGGGGAGAGCGTCTTCTTCGACCGGCTCGTGAACTCCATCGCGCTGGGCAAGGGCGTGGACGCCTTCGTCGAACGCTCGGAGACGGTGCGGAACATGGCCGGGCCGTGGCTCGGCGAGGACTCCTCCTTCACGAAGGACCTGGGCGCGCTGGCAGCGGGGCTGGGGGCCGGTGGCCTGCGCGATGTGACGATCGCGGGAGCGCTGTCAGGTTTGCTGGAGTCGGCGCAGGCCGGTGGGTTGAGCGATGTGAAGCTCGGTGACCTGGCCGGTCGGGCGCCCCAGGTCAACGGCACCCCCAAGTAACCGGCGGTTTTTGTTCCCCAGCCCCGCCCCTTCCCGAAACCGGGGGAGACCCCCGGACCCCCGACCGCGCTGACGCGCGGTGTCCTCAAACGCCGGACGGGCTGAAATACCCGCAGGCTGCGGACCACAGCCGGCAAATCCAGCCCGTCCGGCGTTTGAGGACGCGCCCGAAGGGCGCCCCCGCCGCAGGCGGCAACGGCGGGACGAGAGACCAGACACAGAAAGTCGCACCATGGACACCGGCACCTACGACGTACTCCGCGACCGCCTAGCCGCGCAGGCGACCACGCTCACCCGGGCGGTCGAGGCGCTCAACACCCGCCGCACGGAGACGTTCGGCGCCACCGATCTGCACCTCCTGCGCACCGGCCGGCTCCGTACCGACCGCACCTGCACCCCGCGCGACGTCGCGGCGGTCGGCGGGCACCTTCTCGTCGGCTACGCGGACACCGCCGCGGACCACGTGTTCGCGCTCCACACCGTCCCCGGGCTCGACCGCGCCCCCGACGGCACGCTGCCCGGCCTGCTCCACGACCCCGCGTTCGTCAAGGAGTTCGGCGAGCTGCACCGCTACTACCGCGACGCCGGGCTGACCCGGCTGCGGCCGCTCGACGGCAAGCTCCTCGCCGTCTTCCGGACCGGTCCGCTGCCCGGCGACCGGCGGGTGCTGCGCTGGCGGACCGACGTCGACGGGACCCCGTCGTACCTGGACGCGCGGGGCGACCGCGACGACGTCCCGCCGTCCGCCGGGGACGTCGAGTGGACGCCCACCACGCGCGACGACCACGTCCTGGGCCGCCATCCGCACATCGCCGTCGGCGGCGAGCTGTTCGTCTCGACCGTGGGCGGCGCCCTGACCGTCAAGACCGAGAACGAGACGGAGACGGACGGGGGCCGCATCCACAGCGAGCCCGTCGACGAGCCGCTGCAGTCCCTCGCCGACGCCGCCGTCGAGCACGCCCGCACCGGTCCGCTGATCCTGGTGCGCGTCCGCCCGTACAACGAGACGGCCTGGCGTCACCTCGTCTTCAACACCGTCACCGGGGACCTGGCGCGCCTGGACGGCATCGGGCGCGCGTGCCTGCTGCTCCCGGACGGCCAGGGCATCATCTTCCCCGGCGGCTACTACCTGGCCACCGGGGACACCAGGACCTTCGACACCGGCGCCGAGGGGGAAGCGCTCGCGTTCGACCGGACCGTCCGCTCCCCCAACGGCGAGGACGTCCTCTACGCCTTCCGCTCCCCCGCCGACGGGCGGAGCCTGCTGCTCTCCTACAACCTCATCCGCAAGGAGGTCACGGGCACGATCGTCTGTCAGGGCCACGCGCTCCTCGACGACGGCACGCTCGTCACGCTCGGGGCGGGAACGGGCGAGCCGGCCCGTGTGCACACGGTGCAGATCTGGCGGAGCCCGTACGCCTCCGACGCGCACGCCGCCGCGCTGCCCGTCGGCACCGGCCCCCTGGAGCGGATCGGCAACGCCGATCTGGTGCGCGGCATCTCCGCGTGCCTGACCGTGGCCAGGATGGCCGCCGGGACGGCGCCGACGAGTGCCGTGTTCGAGGAGATCGACGCCGCGTGCGCCCGGGTCACGGACCGCTTCCCCTGGCTCGCCGACCCGGAACTGGGCGGCCTGGCCGCCCCGCTCGCGGAGATCCGGGCCACGGCCGCGCAGGTGCTGCGGGAGTTCGAGACCGTGCGGGCCCTCACCCGGCAGGCCGCCGACGCACTCGGCGAGGCGGCGGTGCACATCGCCTCGCTCGTGCGCCGCGTCCGCGGCGAGGCGCCCCGCACCGCCGACGCCTGGATCGGTCAGCTCACCGAACTGCGCCGGGCCCAGGGCAGGCTCGCCACCCTGCGGGACCTGCGGTACGCGGACGTCGAGCGCGTCGACGCGCTGGCCGCCGGGGTCGAGGACGACATCGCCGCGACCGCGCAGCGGGCCGTCGCGTTCCTCGCGCGCCCCGACGCCTTCGCCGGTCACCACGCGGACGTCGAGCGGCTGACCGCCGACGCCGGGGCCATCGACACCGTCGCGGCCGCCGGGCCCGTGGGCGACGACCTCGACGAGCGCGCCGAGGGCCTGCGCGTCCTCACCGAGGTCGTCGCGGGCCTGGACATCGGGGACGCGACCGTGCGCACCGGCATCCTGGAGCGGATCGCCGAGGTCCTCGGCGGCGTCAACCGCGCCCGTGCCACACTCGCCGCCCGGCGCCGCGAGCTCCTCGACCAGGAGGGCCGCGCCGGGTTCGCCGCCGAGTTCGCGCTGCTGGGGCAGGCCGTCACCGGCGCGCTCGCCGCCGCCGGCACCCCCGAGGCCTGCGAGGAGCAACTCGCCCGGATCCTGCTCCAGTTGGAGAACCTGGAGTCGCGGTACGCCGAGTCGGACGGCTTCCTGGAGGAGCTGTCCGCGAAGCGCGCCGACGTCCACGAGGCCTTCGCGTCCCGGCGGCAGACCCTGGAGGACGGCCGGGCCCGGCACGCGGAGCGCCTCGCGGGCTCCGCGGCACGCGTCCTGGAGACCGTCCACCGCAGGGCCGCCGCCCTCGCCGACACGGACGCGGTCAACACCTACTTCGCCTCCGACCCCATGGTCGCCAAGGTGCGCCGCACCGCCGACGAACTGCGGCGGCTCGGCGACCGGGTCCGGGCCGACGAGCTCGACGGGCGCGTCGAGGCCGCGCTCCGGCAGGCCGGGCGCGGCGTGCGCGACCGCGCCGACCTGTACACCGACGGCGGTTCGGCCGTCCGCCTCGGGCGCCACCGCTTCACCGTGCACACCCGGGCCGTCGACCTCACCCTCGTCCCGCACGGGGACGGCCTCGCCTTCGCCCTGACCGGCACGGACTACCGCTCCCCCGTCACCGACCCCGGCTTCGCGGCCACCCGCCCCTACTGGGAGCAGCTGCTGCCCTCGGAGAACCCCGAGGTCTACCGCGCCGAGCACCTCGCCGCGCGCCTTCTCGCCGAGCACGGCCCGGCCGCCCTGGACGAGGCCGGGCCGGACGGCCTCGCCGCCCTCGTCCGGGCGGCGGCCGACGCCGCGTACGACGAGGGCTACGAGCGCGGCGTGCACGACCACGACACGACGGCGATCCTCGCGGCCCTGCTGCGCCTGCACACGGACGCGGGCCTGCTGCGGTATCCGCCGGCCGCGCGGGCCGCCGCCCAGCTGTTCTGGGCGTACGGCACCGACGGGGCGGCCCGCGAGGTCTGGGCGCTGCGCGCCCGGTCGCTGGCGCGTGCCCGCGAGACGTTCGGGCTCGCGCCCGCCGTCGACGGGCTCACGGCCGAACTGGCCGCCGCGATCGCCTCGTTCGAGGGCCGCGCCCCGGCGGACGCCGCGCTCGCCGCGGAGTACCTCTTCGAGGAGCTGGCCCACGGGGCCGAGGGCTTCGTGACGGGCGCCGGGGCGCGGGCGGTCGTCGCCGGGTTCCGCCGCGCGGCGGGCGGCCACGCGTACGACGACGAGCTCCGGGCCCTCGGCGGGGTGGACGCCCCGTACGGGAACCTCGCCGCCCGCCGTCAGCTCGTCGAGGCGTGGCTCGGCGCGTACGCCGCCGGTCGCGGCGAGGACGTCGACCCGGGCGACCTGGCGGAGGCCGTCGCCGTGGAACTGTGCGCCGGCCTGCCTCGGTACGACGTCACGGCGCCGCTCACGGCGGGCGTCGACGGGCTGCTGGGCAGCCATCCCCGGATCGGCGGCCGCCGGATCGAGCTGCGGCTCGACGAGGTGCTCACCCGGACCCGTCGCTTCCGCGAGGAGACCGTGCCGGGCTTCCGCGCCTTCCGGCGGCAGCGGAACGCGCTCGTCGCGGCGGAGCGCTCCCGGCTGCGGATCGACGAGTTCAGGCCCCGGCCGATGAGCGGCTTCGTGCGCAACCGGCTCGTCGACGAGGTCTACCTCCCGCTGATCGGCGACAACCTCGCCCGGCAGCTGGGCGCGGCGGGCGACGCCGGGACCACCGACAACAGCGGTCTGCTGCTGCTCGTCTCACCGCCCGGCTACGGCAAGACGACCCTCATGGAGTATGTCGCCGACCGCCTCGGCCTGCTCTTCGTCAAGGTCGACGGGCCCGCGCTGGGGCGCTCCGTCACCTCGCTCGACCCGGCGGAGGCGCCCGACGCCACGGCCCGCCAGGAGGTGGAGAAGATCAACTTCGCGCTGGAGGCGGGCGGCAACACCCTCCTGTATCTCGACGACATCCAGCACACCTCGCCCGAGCTGCTCCAGAAGTTCATCTCCCTGTGCGACGGGCAGCGCCGCATGGAGGGGGTGCGGCAGGGCCGGTCGCGCACGTACGACCTGCGGGGCAAGCGGTTCGCGGTCTGCATGGCGGGCAACCCGTACACCGAGTCCGGCGGGGTCTTCCGCGTCCCCGACATGCTCGCGAACCGCGCCGACGTCTGGAACCTCGGCGATGTGCTGACCGGCAAGGAGGAGGCCTTCGCGCTCAGCTTCGTCGAGAACGCCCTGACCTCCCACCCGGTGCTCGCCCCGCTCGCCGGACGCGAACGGGCCGACCTGGAGCTGCTGCTCCGGCTGGCCCAGGACGACACGACCGCCCGGCCGGACCGGCTCGCGCACCCGTACGCGCCCGCCGAGCTGGACCGCGTCCTCGCCGTCCTGCGGCACGTGCTCACCGTCCGGCGCACGGTGCTCGCCGTCAACGCGGCCTACATCGCCTCCGCCGCGCAGTCCGGGGCGACGCGCACCGAGCCGCCGTTCCGGCTGCAGGGCTCGTACCGCGACATGAACAAGATGACCGCGCGGATCGACCCCGTCATGAACGGCGCCGAGCTGGCCGCCCTCGTCGACGACCACTACAAGGGCGAGGCCCAGACCCTGACGGAGGGCACCGAGGCCAATCTCCTCAAACTCGCCGAGCTACGCGGTGTTCTGACGTCTCATCAGGCGGAGCGGTGGGAGGAGATCAAGGAGGCCCATGTGCGCGCACAGCGGTCTGGCGGCTCCGACGAGGACCCGCTCGCCCGCGCGGTCGCGGCCCTCGGCATCCTCGCGGACCGCCTCGCGGCGGTGGAGACGGCGATCAGTCGCCGCTGAGGTCCGGCGGGCACTGCTTCCAGGCGAGGCGGTAGACGCTGTCGATGGTGTCGCCGGGGGTGCCGAGCGTCATGGAGCTGGTGGTCGTCGCCGGGTCCGAGGTGCCCGCGTCCACCCGCAGCACGGTGTTGACGGTGAGGTTCCGCTGCTCGCCGCACGGGGCGTAGACGAGGTCGGCGACGTCGATGCCGTCGACGAACTGCCACGCGTCGTCGAACGGGCCGACGAGGGGATGGCTCCTGGAGGTGGTGACCGACGAGCCCTGGAAGTAGTAGTCGGTCCTGAACAGGCCCGTGGCCCCCTTCTCCAGGTGCGCGAGGCCGCTGTGGTCGGCCCCGGCGATCGCGTAGGTGAACCCGCGCGGTACGTGGACGTTCAGTCCGATCTGGCAGTTCTTCCGGAAGTCCGTGGGACCGGCGCCGACACCGACCCGGGCGGTGGCACTTCCTCGCGAGATGGTGAAGGCCATGTTGTCGGGCGCCACCGCCACGCTCGCCCATGGCGGCAGGCCACAGCCCGAACCGTTGACGGTCGTCAGCTCGATGACGACTCTGCCGGGCGGGGGCGGCCCTTCTCCGGTGGCGGCCGCTCCGATCGTTCCGAACGGGAACACCGTGGCCACGAGGGCCGCGGCCGTGGTGCCGATCATCGCCGACCCGATCATGGAGATCCCTCCTGCCGTGTCATGGCCCCCCGCGCGGGACTCATGCCACCACCCGATCACGGTGCGTGTACAGGTCGGCTTGAGCCGTTCGTACCGCGTGCCGGGCCGGGACCGCCCTCCCGAGGCACCATGGAGGTGGGGCGCCGAGGAGGTGGCACATGTTCTTCGGGAACCGGCTCGACGCCGGTCGGCAACTGGCCGCCCGCCTGGCACGGTTCAAGGGCACGGACGTGGTGGTGCTCGGGCTGCCCCGGGGCGGGGTGCCGGTCGCCGCGGAGGTCGCCGGGGCGCTCGGCGCACCGCTGGACGTGTGCCTGGTGCGGAAGCTCGGCGTGCCCGCCCAGCCCGAGCTGGCCATGGGGGCGCTCGGCGAGGGCGGCGTCCGCGTGCTCAACGACGAGGTGCTGCGGGCCGCGCGCGTCACACCGGACGAACTGGCCCGGGTCGAGGAGCGCGAGCGTACGGTGCTCCTTCAGCGCGCCCGGACGTACCGGGGGGAGCGCGAGCCCCTCGGGGTCGGGGGACGCACGGTGCTGGTGGTCGACGACGGCCTGGCCACGGGGGCGACCGCGCGGGCGGCCTGCCGGATCGCCCGTGCGCGCGGAGCCGCGCGGATCGTGCTGGCCGTCCCCGTGGCACCGCCGGGCTGGACCGCCCGGCTGGGCGGGGACGCCGACGAACTCGTCTGCCTCGACACCCCCGCGGACTTCTTCGCGATCAGCCAGTTCTACGCCGAGTTCCCGCAGACCGACGACGCCGAGGTCGTCGCCTGCCTGAGGCGTCACGCGGCCGCCGCGCCCGAGGACCGGGAAGTGGAGGTAGGGGCCGGGCCGGTGGTCCTGCGCGGGCAGTTGACGGTGCCCGCCGGCGCGGCCGGGATCGTGGTGTTCGCCCACGGCAGCGGCAGCAGCCGGCACAGCCCCCGCAACCGGTTCGTCGCCACCGGCCTGAACCGCGCCGGTCTCGGCACCCTGCTCTTCGACCTCCTCACCGGGGCGGAGGAGGCCGACCGCGCCAACGTCTTCGACACCACCCTCCTGGCCGGCCGCCTCACGGACGCCACCGCCTGGCTGCGCGAACAGCCCGGGGCCGGCGGGCTCGCGGTGGGATTCTTCGGCGCCAGCACCGGCGCGGCCGCCGCGCTGTGGGCGGCGGCGGAGCCGGGCGCGACGATCGCCGCGGTCGTCTCCAGGGGTGGCAGACCCGACCTGGCCGGACCGCGGCTCCCGGCGGTGGCGTCCCCCACGCTGCTGATCGTCGGCGGCGCCGACACGATGGTCCTCGACCTCAATCGCCGGGCCCAGGACCGGTTGCGCTGCGAGAACCGGCTCGCCGTCGTCCCCGGCGCCACCCACCTCTTCGAGGAGGCGGGCGCGCTGGAGACGGTCACCGCCCTTGCCAGGGAGTGGTTCACCGACCATATGACTCCCGGGCCATGACCATGCGTCAGCTCAGCGCCGCTCGTGGCCGTCCGTGGCGAACAGTGTGTCGAGGTGCCGGTCGACGGCGGTGAGCACGTCCTGGGAATCGATCACACCGAGTTCGATGAGGGGGGTGAAGCCGGTGAGCGCGAGGAGCAGGTTGGTCTCCGTCGCCGGGTCGCGGTCGGCCGGGATATGACCGTCGGCGATCGCCTGGCGGACCAACTGCTCGACGAGGGCGCGCCCTTGGAGCATCCCGCTGCGCGCCCGCGCGTGGACGTCCGCGTCGTGCAGCGCTTCCAGGACGTAGGCGGCGCTCATCCGGCTGGTCGCCCGGGCGTCGGCATGCAGCGGGAGCGTTTCGACGAGCATCACCCGCAGGACGTCGCGGGGGTGCGGCGTGTCGCCGAACGGCCGCAGGCCCTGGGCGACGCGCAGCGCGGACTGCTCGGCCGCGAAGTCCATGGCGAAGGTCAGCATCGCCTGACGGGACGTGAAGTAGTGCTGCAACTGCCCGAGGGAGATGCCCGCCTCCTGCGCCACCTCGCGCATGGTCAGGTGCGGCACGCCACGTCGCTCCACCACCCGCCACAGCGCGCGGGCGATCGCCTGACGGCGTTCATGGTGATCCACCTGTTTCGGCATCGTCGGCTCCTCCACGGGCCTCTTTTTCCATACGGTTGACATAATACAGCTGACCTACAACGCTGGAGGCCCGAGCGGGAAGGGGAGGGAACGACATGCCCGATCAGCCGGAGGTACGTACCGAGGACGGTGTGGTGCGGGGGCGGTGGCGCCAGGGGAACGCGGTGTTCCGCGGCATCCCCTATGCCCGGCCGCCGGTGGGGCCGCTCCGGTTCGCCGCCCCCGAGCCGCCGGAGCCCTGGGAAGGGACGAGGGAGGCCGCGGAGTTCGGACCCGTGGCGCCGCAGTCCGGGCCGGCTGTCGCGAGTCCGGCCGACGGCGCGGACTGGCTGACGCTCAACGTCTGCACCCCGGACCCCGGAGCGGCCGGGCTGCCGGTGCTGGTGTGGATCCACGGCGGCGCCTATGTCGCGGGCACGTCGGGCGACCCGATGTACGACCCGGCGGCACTGGCCGGGGCGGGGCTCGTCGTGGTGAGCGTCAACTACCGGGTGGGCGCCGAGGGCTTCGCCCTCCTCGAAGGCGCCCCGGCCAACCGTGGACTGCTGGACCAGATCGCGGCCCTGCACTGGGTGCGGCGCAACATCGCCGCCTTCGGGGGCGACCCCGGCCTCGTCACGGTGGCGGGGCAGTCCGGCGGGGCCGGGTCGATCGCCGCCCTGCTGACGATGAAGCCGGTACGCGGCCTGTTCCGGCGCGCCATCACCCACTCCGTGCCGGGCATCCACTGCACCCCCGCCCTGGCCGAACAGGTCGCCGTGGCCCTCGCGGACGGACTCGGCACCGAACCGACCGCCGCGGCGCTCTCCGCCGTCGACCCGCGACGCCTGGCCGATGAGCTCACCGCCTTCAGTGCCACCCTGCCCGCCTACCGCGAGCGCTGGGGACGGCTCTCCGGAACCGGTTTCGCCGTCTGCCCCGTCGTCGACGGCACGATCCTGCCCGAAACACCCTGGTCCGCGCTGGCCGGTGCCCGCGCGAGCGGCATCGACCTGCTCGTCGGGCATACCCGCGACGAATTCCGGCTGTTCAGCGTCATGACCGGGCGCCTGGGCACCTTCACCGAGCAGGATGCCCGTACCGCCGCGAACCTGTTCGCGCCCGTGCCGGACGGCGGGACCGCCTACCGCGCCGCCCACCCGGACGCCACCGCGGAGGAACTCTTCGAACTGGTCTATTCCGACGCCCTCTTCCGCATGCCGTCACTGCATCTGGCCCATGCGAACACCGTGGCCGGCGGCACCTCGTTCCTGTTCGAACTGCGGCTGCCCTCCCCGGCCCTCGACGGCGTACTGGGCGCCTGCCACAGCCTCGACGTCCCGCTGGCGTTCGGCACACTGGACAGCCCCACCGGCCGGCAGCTCTTCGGCGACCGGCCCACCCCCGAGGCCGTCGCGGTCTCGCGGGAACTCCGGCAGGCGTGGATCGACTTCGCCACCACCGGCCGCCCAGGGTGGGACGCCTACCGCCCCGACCGGCAGCTCACCCGCGTTCTGGACACCGGCTCGACGACCTCGCCCTACCCCGAACAACCCTCCTGGAAGATCTGGGAGGACCACCCTCCCACCACGTTCGACCTCGTATAGGCACGCGGGCGGTCACGCGGGACCCCGGCAGCACCCGGTCGCGTCTGAGTACGTGACTGAGTACGAGCGCTCAGGGCGGGGCCGGGCCGCGCGGGGCAGGCTGGGGATCATGACGACGCCCCCGGTCCCCGCCCCGCCGCAGCATCCGCCCACCGCCCACCACCACCCGTACGCGTCCCCGTACTCGTCCCCGTACTCGTCCCCGTACGGGTATCCCCGGCCGTATCCGCTCCCGCCCGCGCGGCCGCGGCACCGGGGTGCGGTGGTGGCCGGTGTCGTCGCGGCGCTGCTCCTCGTGCTGACCGGCGGGTCCGCCGCCGCGTGGTGGCTGCTGCGCGACACGGACGACTCCCCGCTGGCGGGACGGCCGCGCGTGACGGACGAGAAGGCCGGGATCTCGTACGCGATACCCGAAGGCTGGCGGCAGCCCGAGAGTAAGGGGCTCATCGACGCCTTCACCTCGACGATCAACAAGCCACGCGCCGGCGACGAGGGCGCCGCCGTCCTCGCGGGCCGGAGCGGGCCCGTGCCGGAGTCCGATCTGAAGCGGCAGGCGGAGCGGGCGGCCCGGTCGAACGCCGAGTTCTTCTACCCGGACGGGAGTTCGGAACTGGCGGAGTCCCGGGCGACGACGGTGAGCCACCGGCCCGCGCACACCGTGGCCCTGAGGGTGAGCGACGGCAAGGGCGGCACGGCCCACCTCCGGCTGACCCTCATCGCCGCGCGCGACAGCTCCTCGGCCTTCCTCATCGGCCTCGGGCAGCACGCCGCACCGGCCGGGGACAAGGAGGTCGACATGGTGCTGCGGAGCGCCTCCCTCACGTGACGGCCGCCAACGGCCCGGCTCCTCAGGCCCGTTCGGGAGGCAGCAGCCGCAGCGCCTGGAGCGCCACCGCCAGGTCGGCGACCGCGCGGGGGTCCCGCAGGGAACGGCCGGTCAGTTCCTCCAGTTTGCGCAGCCGGTACCGGACGGTGTTGCGGTGGCAGTACAGCAGGCCGGCCGCCACGGCCGTGGAGCCGCGCGCCGCGTACCAGCGTTCCAGGGTCCCCAGCAGCCGGTCCCGTTCGTCGGGCGGCAGTTCCAGCACCGGGCCGAGCACGGCGCGTGCGAGCCGCCCGGCCTCGTCGGGGGACGCCGCCACCAGCATCGCGAGCGGGCTCTCGGCGAACCGGGCGATCCCGGGCTCCCCGCCGCGCAGCCCTTCCAGCGCGAGGCGTGCGAGGCGCAGGGCCCTGGGGGTGTCCCGCAGCGCGCGGTAGGGCGGGCTGACGCCGGCCCTCGCCCCGGGCGACCGTCCGAGCGCGCGCAGGAGGACGTCCTCGTCACCCGCCCCACGGAGCGCGACCACACCGGCATGGAGATCGGGCAGCAGCCGCCACACCGAGCGCACCTGCTCGGCGAGCAGGCGGGGTTCGATGCCGGGCAGGGCCTCGCCCCCCGGTACGGGCACGGCGGCCGCCACCACGGCGTACGGCCCGTCGGCGGACAGCCCGAGCGCGTCGGCGGCGTCCCACAGGGTGGTGCGGTCGGTGAACACGCCCGTGAACAGGGCCTCCACCAGGGCGGAGCGCTCGTGTTCGCGGCGGCGCAGCAGTTCGGAGGCGGCCTCGCGGTAGGCGTCGCTGGCCGCCGCCGCGAGGCCCTCGTTCACCCACCACGCGGCCAGCGCCACGACCGTGTCGGCGGTGACACCGGCGGTGGTGCGGGCCTCGGCGGTCAGCTCGGACCACAGGAACCCGGAGCCGACGCGGTAGGCGTGCAGCAGCTCGCTCAACGGGGCCCCCTTCCGGGCGTGTTCGCGGCCCGTGTCATGAGCCGACGCCATGTCGTCGCGGCCACTGGCGAGTTGACTGAAGACCAGCTCGGCGTTGCGTCGGCAGGACGCGCTCAACTTGTCGAAGGGGGCCCGCGCCTCGTCGCCGTAGTAGGCCACCTCGGCACGGATACGGCGGGCCATGCGGGCCCCCAGCTCCTCCACGCGCCCCAGCAGCGCGGCCGCCACGGGCGCGATCTCGGCGGGCGGTACCGGCGTACGGATCATGACGGGCAGGTTACCGAACGCGCGGACGGGAAAGCGGAGTTGTGCGCGGGCACAACCGGGAACGGTGAGCTGCTGTGCGCCGGCACATGGCCCGGGGGACGGGTGGCCGCGACGATACCGGCAACGTTACCGGCCGGTATCGGAGCCTTTCCGTTCGCCGCTCCCCAGGAGGAACCGTGCCCAGAGCCGTATCGACACCCCCACGCCGTACGAGCGCCAAGGGCCTGCGGAAGTGGTCGTCCGCCGTGGCGGGCGGCGCGCTGCTGGCCGTGGCGCTCGGCGTCTCCCCCGCCGGTGCCACCGCCCCCGCCGGCGCCTATGTGGCGCTCGGGGACTCCTACGCCGCGGGAGCCGGGGTGCCCGCGCAGTCGGCGGGCCTCTGCATGCGCTCCGACCACAACTACGGCCATCTCGTCGCCGAGTCCCTCGCCCCGGCCTCGTACACGGACAGGACGTGCACGGGCGCGAAGGTGGGCGCGCTCACCGCCCCGCAGACGGATGCCGGGATCGTCGTCAACGGCCCGCAACTCGACGCCGTCACACCGGACGCCTCCCTGGTCACGCTCACCATCGGGGGCAACGACACCGGCACCTCGGACCTGGGGTTCGTCGACGTCGCGGCCACGTGCACGGCCCTCGCCGTGACCAACCCGCTCGGGTCCCCGTGCCGGGACCACTACAAGGACACACTCAGCAGGCGGCTGGCCGACGCCGCACCCCGGATCACGGACGCCCTCGGGCTGATCCGGGCCAAGGCGCCGCAGGCCAGGGTGCTCGTCGTGGGCTATCCGTCGCTGCTCCCCGACGACGTGCGCACGTGCGTCGGCAAGCTGCCCGTGACGGCCGGCGACCTCTCGTTCCTGCACTCCGTCGTCGACGAGCTCAACGACAAGGTCGCCCACAGCGCCCGCGCGGGCGGCGCCACGTACGTCGACACGGCCGGCCCGACCAAGGGGCACGACAGCTGCTCGGCCGCCCCGTGGATCGAGGGGCTCCTGCCGGCCTCGCCCGCGCTGCCGCTGCACCCCAACGCGACGGGTGAGCGCGCCATCGCCGGGGCCGTGCTCGAAACCCTCGGCCGCTGACCCCGCCCCCGCCCCCGCCCGGCCCGGCCTCCGCACGGGCCGGGCGGGTACGGCGCTACGGCACGAGCGGGCGTGCGTGCGGGCTGCGCTCCGTGTCCGTGCCCGGCACGGGCTCCGACGCGTCCGCGCCCAGCGCGACGATCCGGTTGTCCGCGTCGACATGCACGACCCGAGGCACCAAGGCCCGCGCCCCGGCGTCCTCGACCTGCGCGTAGCTGATGAGAATGACCAGGTCACCGGGGTGTACCAGGTGGGCCGCGGCACCGTTGATGCCGATCACGCCCGAGCCGCGCTCGCCCTCGATGACATACGTCTCCAGGCGGGCGCCGTTGTCGATGTCGACGATGTGAACCAGCTCACCGGGCAGCAGGTCGGCCGCTTCCATCAGGTCGGCGTCGACGGTCACCGACCCCACGTAGTGCAGGTCGGCCTGGGTGACCGTGGCCCGGTGGATCTTGGACTTGAACATGGTGCGCAGCAATTTGAGCTCCTAGAGGACGGCTCCCTGCCAGCTTTTTGCAGGTCAAGGGCGTTCTGCACTGTACACCGGGAGGCGTCGGGTCGGAGATCTAGAGGAAAATCCACTGCCTCGGATGAGAAGGCTTCTGGCCTGCACTGCCGTGGGCATCAGGCCGTCGTGACGCTGCCGGACCGGGCTTCGCGTCGGCCAGACTCTCCGGAACGTGGGGGACTGATGCTGACCAGACCCTCATCGAGAAGGTCGCCGCTGACCACCCCACCGTCCGCAAGACCTGGGTCGACGGCGGCTACCGCCAGCACCTCGTCGAACACGCCGCCACCCTCGGCATCGACATGCACATCGTCCGACGCGACCCCACCACCAGGGGTTTCTCAGTTCTGCCCCGACGGTGGACCGTCGAGAGAACCTTGGGCTGGCTCATGAACCACCGCCGCCTCACCCGCGACTACGAAGCCCATTCGCACCGCTCCGAAGCCATGATCCACCTCGCGATGATCAACCTCATGACCCGCAGACTCACCGCCGAATCCACCCCCAGCTGGCGCGGCGCGTGAACTAACCTCAACCGGGCAACCCGGGATGAAACAACAGGATGAAACGCCCTCTTAGCGCTTGCCGACGCCTCTCACGCCGGCTGGCTTCCGCTCAAGACCGAGCCAGCTGTCCCACATGGCGGTCGTGCTCGCCTGTCCGTCAGGGGTTCGGCCTCGCGCTCGGCCGCGGCCCTACGGGCTCAGGCATCCGCTGGCCCAAGTGCAGAAGGTGGCCGACGTACCCTCTTCCAGACGACCGGCGGATCTCTCATCCGCCAGGGGAGGGGCTTACATGGGAAACAGCGGGGGTGCTGCTACTCATTCTGGGATCGACTTCCAGCAGCGCATCGCAGCTCTCGCCATGATCCACATGCTATGCGGGATCACGGATCTAGACTTTCTGGGGTTCGGCTCCGGCATGCAGGTCGATGAGCTGCGCTTCGAGACAGAGGACCAAATCGACGATCTCGTCCTGGTCGGTCCTGGCGGACGGCACTTCGTCCAGGCCAAGAACACGATCAGCGTGTCGGGAGACCCCACCTCGGAATTCGGATCCGTCCTGGCCCAGTTTGTTGGCCAATACGTCTCCGACAACCGCCCCGGCGACGTGTACGTGCTGGCTACTTCGATTGAGGCCTCCTCGCGCGTACGGAAGGTGCTCCGGAAACTCACTGAGTCCGCTCGGCTCGATCAGTCCGACAGCAGGAGCATCCCGCTCACCGTTGAAGAGAGGGATGTCCTGGAGAAGACTGAGGGGATCATCCGCCATCACCATGAAGCCTTGGCAGGGGACGCGATCTCGCCGGAGGGGGTCCAGCGCTTCCTGGCCAGGATCCGGATCTGTTCGCTGGACATCAGGGAAGGCGGCTCCCTTGAGGCGGCTGCGCTCCTGCTGCTGAGCAGCAAGGCAACGGTTCCTCCCCGGCTGCTCTGGGGCGGTCTGGTTGCGCTGGCAGTCTCGCTTGCCCGGGATCGGCTTTCGATCAGCACCGCCGGATTGCAGGACCGTATGGGGATGTATATGAGCGAGCGTCCGGGAGACCGAGACAGCGAGGAGTCGAAACTCTTTACAGGGGATCTCCTCGCCGGACTCTCGTACGGGCGGGAGATCGTACTGGCGAGGTCGCCCTTCGAGGAGTATGACTTCGTCATCGCAGACTTCAAGCGCTTCGACGACACGGGGGCGAAGCGTCTGAACTTCGCCAACGGTTACGTAGAACTGGCACAGGGGCAGCGGTGGGAGCTCATCGGCCGCTGGGCCACCAGTGCGGGGCTCGAACGCTACATGCAGGACCGTGTCGAGGAATACGCGGACAAGCAGGTGGTGGTACTGGCCGCCAGCTTCACGGATGATCCCAGCACGGCGCCAGCGGCACTGGCCCACGGAGCCCACTGCGCCAACTTGGCCGCGCGCATCGAGAACACCTTCCTGTGCAGGCACTGCGGCGACCACATCTCCGAGGATGCGGCACCCCTGGTCGAGGTAGACGAGGAGGGCTCTCCGGCAGACATCGGTCTGGTCCACGAGGCATGCCGCACCCCCACTGACCGTGTTCTCGGCGGGATCGACGCGGCCCTGTTCCGGGAGAACCGGCGACTGCGCAACTTCGACTACAAGGGATGGATCACGGCGGTCCAGGGTGGGCAATGGCTGTTTGGTGGGCTTCTGGAGTCGTCGATGAAGCTTGCCCCCATCTCCTGGAAGTCCGAGTACGACGACTTCTCCCAGGGTGGCTGGTGCGTCAAGGCATCCCTGGAAGACGGCGGCGCGAACTATGTAACTGACCGTGGGCGCGTGAAGCGCTTCTCCGCCGACCACGCCGCCCGTGGCGCAGAAGTGATGAATGATCACATCTCTCAGGCGCGGGAGGCTGGGGATCCCTTCTGCTATTCGGCCAGTGGTTCCATGTTCGGCTCCTACTCACAGCTCCTCGGCCTGGGGCATGACCCCGTGCCCTGCACAGGAGCGGAGGCTGTGCGGTACACCCGGGCCATTGGGGACGCCTACTCTGACTGCAAGCAGTATTACGCCCCGCTCGCCTACTTTGTGGATGTGGAGACGGGCGACCCCATCGTGGTAGACGGCGTAATCTCTCTGCTCCAGAATCCGCTCGAGCTGGAGTCGTACCTCAGGAACTGGGAACGGTGCGGCATCAAACTGCCCGAGTTCACCGTGTCGGCAATTTTGACCGATGAACAGTTTGACCGCTTTGTTCGCATAGCGATGACGCGCGGCATGCGTGTGGTGATCAACCCGAAGCTGGCTCTTCACGGGGACCTGGTAAGCGGGTTCTGGGTGGAGAACTTCGAACACCTGACACGCTGCGGCCCCCATGGATCAAAAGGGGACCACGAAGACGGGGAGTCAGCCTAGCCGACCTAACGCTTCGATCCACCTACGGCTTGTACTGACCGCGCCATGGACGGTACGACGATCACATGCACCGTTGGTCGCCGCTCAACGCTCGCCAGCTCGCCCTCCTCACACGCATCGGGGAGGGCGCTGAACCCGTCACGTCTGACTCGCCGGACCTAGCCCGCACTGCACAGGTCCTGAAAGAGCGGGGCCTCATCACCATGCCGAAGGAAGGTGGGCGGTGGGAGGCGGAGATCGCCGAGGCGGGGCGGTTCTACCTCCAGCACGGTCATCACCCGGACCGGCCTGAGCCCGCGCCTCGAAGGTCGCAGACGGCTTCGCCCGCCGCCGCGGCCCAAGAGTCTCAGTATCCCGAGCCCGAGACTCCAGCCGAACCCAAACCGCGTGTGCAGCGTGCGTCCAAGGCTCCACAGTCCTCCCCAGCGGACATCGGGTCGGCCTTGATCACGGAGGTGCAGCAGGCCGGGCGCTTCCTGCGCATCCCGGATCCCGGTGAGACGGAGCGGGCCCGGTACCGGCGGGCCTTCGATGCGGCGAGGCAGTGCGCACCTGCCGGGTACCACCTGAAGTACACGGGGCGGGCCAAGGGCGATATCTGCTTCGGGCTGCTCCGGGTGAGCGGCGAGGATGACACAGAGTGGAACCGGATCAGGCTCGCGCGCAGCAGGACTCTGACCGACATCGATGACGTGATCGCCGCGGTCGAGAAGGATCACAGCGCCTTCGAGGTCTCAGAGGAGGTACTCCCCCGGGTTCTGTCTCTGACCCGGCTGTTCGCCGAGCGTGCTTTCGCCCTCCATGGCGAGATCACGGTGTCCAGGAAGCGCAAGCAGCCGCGGCCGTTGCTGACTGTCCATGGCATCACGTACGAGATCAGCTTCCGTGAGCGGCAGCGGCAGGTCCGGTACGTGCCCAAGCAGCCGGGCCGGCGCACGTACGACTGGCAGCGGGTAACGCCAGCGCACCGGTTCGAGCCGTCCGGGGAGCTCGAGTTGCGCCTCGGCATCAATACGGAGTGGGCCGACACCGAGGGGAAGCGGCTGGAAGACCAGATCGACGTGGTCTTCAAGGTGCTGAAGGCACGTGCGCAGGAGCAGGAGCGGGCCAGGCTGAAGTATGAGGCGGAGCAGCGCCGCTTGCGGGAGGAACGTGAGGCGGAGCAGCGTCGGCTGCAGGAGGAGCGGGCGCGGCAGGAAGCCGAGCGCCAACGGCTGGAGGCGGAGAAGCGGCAGCGGCGTCAGGAGGAATGGGAGGCTGCGGTTAGCGTGGCTTCGATCAAGGCGGTGGACGCGGCGCGGGCCGAGACGTTCGGGACGGCTCTGGACCAGTGGCGGGCCGCCGGTGAGATGCGGGCCTTCTGCGACGCGCTGGACGAGGCCGCTGGCCAGGCGGATGACCCCGTCGAGGCTGAGCGTCTTCGGGAGTGGTCGGCCTGGGGGCGGTCTGAGGCAGACCGGCTGGATCCTGTCCTGGGCCGCAGGGGGCTACGTGGGCGGAACTTCCACGCGGAGCCGACGGGTGACCAGCTTCGTCCGTTCCTCGACGGCTGGCATCCGCATCGTCCCGAGAAGGAGAAGCCGCCGGCGAAGCCCGCGCCGGCCCAGCCGGAGGTGCGTCCGGAGCCGGAGCGCTCGCGGGCGTTCAGCGACGAACGTCTGGACCAAGGCTGGAGATATGGACGCCCAGGTCGCGCTCAATGGTGGAGGCGATGACGCCGTGGCCCCGGTCGCGGAGCGCCTTCACTGCGCGCTCGACCAGTTCGCCGAGTCGTAGCACTTCCTCCCTCAGGGCCACCAGTTCGTCGTGGCGCTCTGCCTTCTCCTGTCCGCACCATTCCCGCACGGTACGCAGGGCTTCCTTCTCAGCCTCCAGCCTTCGGTCGTCCCGTCGCTGGTAGCCGTACCAGGAAGATCGGTCACGTTCCTCGTCCATGGCTTGTTGGCGCTGGTCGACCTCCGGGAGGATCTCGTCGGCCAGCCGCAGGGCGGCCTGGCGTGCGATCCGTTCGGTGATCGGCCAGCCCGCCAGGGAGCAGCCGTTGCGGTCCTCGTGGAGCATGGGGTCGTCCCGCAGTTGGGCAGCGTCCATGCCGACGAGTGGCGCGGTCTCATCGAGGTGCCCAAGCTCCAGGACGCCTGCGTCGGCCACCGCCTTACGCAGGCGTAGCCGGCCCTTGGGCCGGACGAAGCCGAGGATCATCCGGGCCGCCTCGAATTCGGTGCTCCCCCGCACTGCCCTCGATGCCTCGGCCAGAGCCAGCTCCGCCGCGTCATCCGCCCGGAAGGCGTCGACGTCAGCCCAGAGGACGAGCAGAGAGCCGGGGCTCACCCATTCCTGGAGGCCGGCCGCGTCACCATCCAAGAAGCGCACGTGAACGCTCCCGGATCTGCCGGCGCCGCCTACTCGGACCATTTCCACTCGGCGCAGTGCACCACCCAGTTCCTTCGGCCTTGCTCGATAGGCCCAGTGCTCCCCGATCTCCATGGGTCCATTGAGCCAGGCCGACGACGTCTGGAGGCCGTCAACGGCAGAAACCGCAGCGCCGGCTATCCGTACGTTTTCTTCCGGCGGGCGCGGTGTTGGCGGTCTCCCTGGCCGGAGCCGTTGACAGAGGCGAGGGCGGACAGTGCGGCGCCGTTGTTCCACAGGCCGAGGTGGTCGCGGTGGACGGCCATGACGCCGTTCTGCACGGCGCAGCGCTCGGCAGGGCCGCTGAAGTAGGTGGTGGTCACGAAGATCGCGACGTCGGCGCCGAAGTGCACTTGAGAGCCGAGGAGGTTGCGGACCTCGCTATTGGAGATCTTCCGCTTCGGGTTGTAGCGCTTGCACTGGATCACCATGGTCCGGCCGTCGGGAAGTCGTCCCCGGACGTCCGCGCCGTCGTCGTGCGAGCGACCGACCCTGCGCACGTCGGTGCATCCGTCCCGTCGACACAGGCCGGCCACGAACTCCTCGAAGTCCGGTCCGTCCATCGCGTCGACTTCGGTGAGCGTCCGGTGGCCAGTGTTGACCGCGTCCTCATGGCGCCACGTCCGGTCACGGGTGCGGAGGAGCCGGTCGGTCTTCCACAGCCACCAGCCTCCCGCGGTCACCGCCCCGATTGCCAGAGTCCCGACGAGGTAGGGCCAGATCACGGCCCATGACGACGTGAGCACGCCGAGGACAGCGATACCTCCGACGGCTCCCGCAGCGAGCCGGTCGTCCCTGCGCTTACGCCGGGACGACCGACGCTTCGGCTTACGAGCTGCCACCCGTTTCCTCCCCCCTGGTGTCGGCCGCCAGTGTGGGTGAGGAACTCCGTAGGCGTAAGAGCGCCTGTTGGCCATGGCTCATCTCCCGGCAGCAGGGCCCCGATACTGGCCGTTTCAGAATGAGGTTCGCCCTCGTGCGAGGTCAGCAGAGAGGGCTGTCGACCGTGCTGTTGATGGAACCGGCATCAGTCGCGAGGCAACCACTGTCGGTGATGGGTGGCATGCTCGCAGCTATGAGTCTGAACATCTCGTTACGGGCGCGGTGGGGCCGGCGCGCACGGCGCTGGGGCGACGAGGCGATAGCGGAACTCCGCGCCGACCTTGATCGGCTGGGATACGGATGGTGGCCCATTCCACCGCGACCGAAGGTAGCTCTACGGCACACGTACGCAGCGGAAGTCCCGTGGTTCGTCTTCATGCTCGCTGCGACCATGCTTGCCTATCTCGCGGTCGCGTACTTCGTCATCGTGCTGTGCCTCTACCGCGAGCACGACCCGCCTTGGCGCTGGGCCGCGGCGTGGGCAATTACGGTCACGTTGCTCATGAAGCTGTGCGTGAAGACGAGAGGGGCCGGTCTGCCGTTCGTCCGCAACCTGCTCACCTTGGAGTGCAAGGCAACGATCAGAGCCTGCTCCGAGGCGTATGGCGCCAGCCATGCTCAGCGGGCGGAGAAGTTGTCCGCGGTTGGGACGGCGTTGCGCCGCCTTGAGGGGGACGTGATGCGGGCGCATCGCCGTTCCGGGACCGTTGCCTTCCTGTCCCCCCGGCGCCGAGAGCTGAAGGTCCACGCCGGTCAGGTGGTCGCCAAGCTACGCGAAGCAGAGGCCACCTTGGGACACGGTGATCACGCGGCGGTGCTCAGCGAGATCGCCGGTCTGGCCGCGACGATCGCTGAGCAACATGTGGCCGGCCACATCGGATCTCTCCTCCCCAAGCCTGCGCTGGAGGGCAAGCAGCCGGTCCGCGACCGAGAGGTACTCCGTGTAGCTGCGGCTGTCGTGCTGATCGCCGGGGGCGTCGTCGGGCTGGCCTTCCTCGGCCTTCCCGACATGGCAACGGTTGCCGCAGGAACCGCTTGGGCAGTGCTGATCATGATGGCGCTGTTCGGCAGCAACTGGGCTCGCTACCTCCCCATCCTCGACCTCTTCAAGCCGGGCCCCTGAGCGCTCCTTGGGCGGAAGGCCGCGGCCTACCCGCTCGCCGCGCGACAGACCAGGATTCCGCCGAGGCAGGTGATTCGGAATGCGCCCTCTGTCCGGATGGTCTCACCCACCCTTTCGCGGGCCCGTTCGATCGTTTCCTTGAACGGCACGCCCATTTGGTCGGCCCATGCCTCGTACGAGGCCAGGTGGGCGACCACGGGCGCGGCGTCGGTCACCTCGATCACGCCTGGGAGAGGGATGGTGCGGACATCATCGAAGACGGCGCCCAGGATGACCGGGGCGTCTTCCAGAGTGAAGCGGGCAGAGAGCTGGACGCGTGCCGGTCCCTCAGCGACGCCGAGGACGTCGCCGGCGGCTCGTCGCCAGAGGTCCTCCAGTTCCTGCTTGTCCGTCCGGCTGTTCGTGGACGCGATGGCAATGCCTCCCTGGGCCAGGACACGACCCAGCTCTTGGGCGGCTCGGGCCTGGTCCTCGACGTGGTAGAGCATGTGCATGGCCAGTACTGCGCCCAGGGCCCCGTCCGCGATCGGGAGTCTCTGGGCGTCGCCGGCCACGGCCCCGGCGACGCCTGCCACGATGCCGGGAGAGATGTCCATGGGGAGAACGGTCACGTCCGGCCGGTCGGCGCGGACCCGCTGTACGAACTTGCCGTTGCCGCAGCCCACGTCCGCAACTGCCCCGCGGACGCCGGCCAGCTCGTCGACGACGATGCCGGGGAGGTCGTGTCGCGGGGTCTGCCACTGGTAGAGGGACTGGCGGGCGGCAAGGTGCTGGCCGGTGCCGTACGCCTGGGTGGAGAGCAGGTGCCGGTCGGTCACGGAAGGGTCGTTCGTGGGCTGGGTGGTCATCGCGGCTCCGTGGGTGTGCTGACGAGAGCGGGCCGGTCGGTTACCTCGCGGATGTGCTCCCGAAGATCGATCACCGGCCGTGAGTCACGGTACGGCCCGCTGCCGATGAGCGTGCCCAGTTTGCGAAGCCTGATGGTGATGCTCGCGGTGTACTGATCCGCGCCGAGGACCGCGGCGAGTTCCGTACCGGCTCCTTCCACTTCGCCGCTCGCCAGGTATGCGGTCGCCAGGTCCAGATGCGCGGCGTGCAGGTCTCCGGAGGACCGGTCGCCTTCAGCCCCGGCCTGGTACAGCTCCACGGCGCGGTTGGACGCCGCTATAGCCCGCTGGACTTGTTCGTCGCCGTCGATGGCAAGCAGCGTGGTGCCCGTGTAGGCCCACTGCTTGGCCTCGGGGAAGGCGAAGACGCCTGGCAGTTCGTCTCGTTCCGCGCTGCTGCGGGCGTCATGGGCCAGTGCGAGGGAGCGCAACGCGCTGCGGCCGTCTCCGTGGGCTGCGAGGGCACGGGCCTCCAGGCTTAGCAGTCGTGCGGTGAGCGTTCCTGAGCCCGGCCCTCGCCCGTCCTCGCGTCCGGCCCGTGCCAGATCTGCGGCTCGCCTGTAGTCGCCCGTCCAGTAGGCGGCCAGCGACTGGAACGAGCGTGCCCAGGCTCGCAGTCTCGGGTGTTCCGCGATTTCCGCGCACTGCACCACCGTCCGCGCATGGGTGGAGGCGGAGGGCTGGTGGCCGAGGTCGAGGGACACGTGCGCCGCGAGGCCGGACAACCAGCCTGCGAGCACGTACAGGTGTCGCGTCTGACCAGGATGCTGGCGTCCCTCGAGTAATCGGAACACGTCCGTGCGCAGGGAGCGGATCTCCGGGACCAGCAGGGGCAGGGGCCGGCTGACGAAGTCTCTGGCGAGACGCTCCAGGTCGGCGTCGAACTGCTCCAGCACCAATTCGTTGACGTTGGTAGCTGCCGCATGTCGGGCGAGCCGTGCTGACAGCTCCGTGTCGGCCTGGAGGCTGCTCGCCTCATTGCCGAGCGCCGAAGAGGCCTCATACACGGAAGCTCTGCCGGTCGGCTCTCCCTTCGGGTGCAAGCCCAACTCTGCCTCGCTTGAGACACCGAACACCGCGCACAGCGCCGCCCTGTAGTCGCCCGAGGGCCAGGTGATCGCTCCGCGTTCCAGCCGGGAGATCCAATTCGCATCGAGTTCGGGGTAACGGCCTGTGGCCGCTTGGACCTGTGTGCACACCCGTTGGGCGGCCTGGGCCTGTGTCCATCGCTGCTCGCGCCTCAGTCGGCGCAGGATCTCGTTCGCCATCATCCCGCCGTCCGCTGGTCGAGTTGGGCGCCCGGAAGCCTAGCGGGATTCTGCCTAGCTCGTGCCTACAACGTGCCTAGTGGAATGCCCTGTTCGGGGATCCGGCGCCGGAGTTGACTGAACTCCATCCCCCGCTCAGACAGCCCCGGGAGAGCCCTCGTGATCACCCACGCAACTGCGGTCCGGCGCGACATCACGGACAACCACGGCGAGCAGCAGGCCACTCTGCCGATCGCGTCGCTGCACCGGCTCGACGGCACCACGGAGATCACGACCCTGGTCCTCGACCCTGCCCAGCTGGAGGTCCTGTACGCGCAGATGGACTGGGCGCTTGGGATGCGGGAGGCGGCTGCGGGGCACCCGGCATGACGACGAGGGCTACGACTCAGGCGTCAGTACCCGCGGACACCATGCGCGCCCTGTGCGCCCGCGTCCTCACGCCCAACGCCTACCGCATACAGGGCGGTGACGTACGGGAGGCCACGGCCCTTCCCCACGGCTACGTCCAGCTCCTGCTCTGCGAGCGGGACGGTGGCAGCCAAGCCTGTACGGATGCCGAACTTCTCCTGTCGCACGGGCCCGGCGAGGGGCGGCTCGGGGCCTGGATTCACATGCGGGCCCTCGCCCGCGTCTGTCGTGTCCTGCTGATCGAGCGCCAGGTGCGGCAGCGGCGCAACAGAGCAGCCGTCGACCAGGTGCCTAAGGACCTGGACTTGGTGGTGACGCAGTGAGGCAGCGGATCGCCGTAATCGTTTACGTGATCCTCTGCAGTGCCGTCGTCGGCAGTCTCCTGTCCGCCGCCGAACACTGACCACCCGCCGCTTGCAGCGGCGGGGCACGGCGGCTGCATCCGCACCGTCGAGAAACCGAAGTGATGGAGGCACGTCATGAACCGACCCAAGCCCCAGACGAAGCCGAGTGCGCCCGTGACCGCGGAGGCGGTCCGCCGGCTCCAGCAGCGCGTGACGGCGTTCGCCGCCACCGGCACGACCCACAACTCCCCGACCACCTACCACCGGTAGGTCCTGCTGGTCCGCAGACAGGTGCGGAGGGGGACGTCCGCTGTCCCCCTCCGCGCCACCCCCGCACCCTTCCTGACCGCGCAAAGGAGTTCGTCATGGCAGCAGCCCCCGTCGGCCTGGAACTGACTTTCCTCGGCCACCAGACCTGGCACATCACCGACGGCCTCTCCTCCGTCCTCCTCGACCCGATCCTCGCGCCCGCGTTCGGAGCCGGGAGCCTGGAGTTCGAGATCTGGCCGCCCCGCACCGTGGACACCCAGGGCATGCCCGGCCCGAACGCGGTGATCCTCAGCCACGAGCACCTGGACCACTTCCACCTCCCCTCGCTCGACCTCCTCGCCCGCACGGTGCCCGTCTACACCGGCACCACCACCCCGGCCGCCGTCACCGACGCCATCGAAGCCCTGGGCTTCACCGTGCACCGCGTGGACCACACCCAGCCGCTAAACGTCGGCGACATCGAGATCACCCTCTACCCCGCGGGCGCCCGCACCCTCTTCTGGGAGAAGCGCGTCTCCCAGCCCCTGGTCCGCCTGTCCGGCACCACAGGCAACGACGTCTTCATCGGCGTCGACGCCGACGTCTCCGACCTCTACATCGAGCAGCTGGCCCAGGGCACCCTCGCCCCGCCCCGGCTCGCCGTGGTCTCCAACAACGCCCAGACCGTCCCGTACGGAGCGCTCGGAGCGGACAACAACCTGCTGCCCGGCATGGACGGCCCCCGCAACCGCACCACCGGCCTCCAGATCCTCAACGGCCTGCTCATCGACTACCTCAAGCCCCTGGACGGCGTACGGGACGTCGCCCTGTGCGGCAACGGCTTCACCGCACCCCGCAGCCCCCACGGCCCGTTCCTCTATGCCGACCACAAGGCCCTGGCCGCGACCGCGAACGAGCTCCAGCACCTCTTCCGCGTCCACGGCCCCCGCCCCGGCGACCGCCTCACCATCCGGGCGGGCGACGGTCCTGTCACCACCTCCCGCGTCCCCTGGGTCACCCCCGACCCCGTGGCGGAGAAGTCCGCGCTCGCCGCACTCGCCAACTTCCTCGACTCCCCTCAGCGCGTCGAGCCGACCCCCATCACCCCGGCCCTGGCCAAGGAGGAGTGGGAGAAGGCCGACGCCCTAGTGGCCGAGGAGCTTCCCCGGCTCGCCTGCGAGCTGATCGCCACCCGTACCGGCGCCCTGGCCACCAGCATCCACGACTACCTCGCCGGCCCCCTCGGAGCGCACCGCGCCGTCCTGCGCCTCCTCGACCCGCCCGGCCGCCCCGGTGAGATCGACTCGTACGCCTGGAACATCACCGGCCCCACCTGGGACAAGGTCACCACGACCAGCCGGGAAGAGGCCATGGCCGCCCACCCCTTCGGCATCGAGATCTACTTCCAGGACTTCGCCGCCGTCTTCCTCGGCCGCGCCCAGATCTGGGACGTCGTCGGCGGCTCGTACCAGGGCTGGCACATCGGCGAGAACCTCGACTCCCCGGTCTATGCCCTCTTCGCGATCTACGGCGAGCACCAGCGGCCCGACCTCGCCGCCCGCTGCTACGCCCACAGCCTGGCCACCCTGGGCATCCCCCAGGAGACCGCGGCATGAGCACCGCTCCCGCCGGGCCGCTGGACGGCGCCGCCCGCACGCGGCCCGACGGGTGGCTGGCCAACCCGTTCACCACCAACCACGCCACAGCCGAGCGCCAGGCGTACGTGATCCTCGCGCGCCACCACGCGGGCGAGCCGGGACCGGTGCGCTGCCTGACCGCCCGCTACCGCACAGCCGTCTTCGCCCTCGGCGCCCCTCCCCGCCGGGTCCTGAAGCGGCACGCGGACGAGGCTGGCTACCTCGGCGAAGTCCTCGCCTACGAACTCCTGGCCGACGAGAACGTCCTGCCGGACCTCCACCGTGCCTGCGATACGTCGCGCACGCTGCTGGTCGACCACCTCGGCGAGGAGGTCACCCTCTCGGGCGCCGACGCCTTCGACGAGCTGGTCCGGTCGGTCGCCCGCATCCACACCGCCTCCTCCCGCTGGCAGCCCGAAGTCGCCGAAACCATGGCCCTCTGGCACGCAACGGCTGCCCTGGAGGCCCCGTCCCCGGACTGGATCACCCGCCCCGACGACTGGCGCCAGCTCCTTCAGCTCGTCACCGATGCCCACGGACCCGGCCACGTACCGCTCGGCCACCTGGACCTCAAGCCGGAACACGTCCGCCGCCGCGCCGACGGGCACCTCGCCCTCATCGACGCAGAAACCCTCCGCCCGGACATCACCGGCCTGCCCGACCTGATCACCCTCGCCCACATGGCTGACCAGCAAGGGCACACGTCCCCCCGCTGGGTACGCCACGCCTACCTGCACCACGCACGAGAACTCGGCTCCCACTGGAACGATCACGACCTCATACGCGCCCTGGCAGCGTTCGCCGCAGCCACCGGCCTCCGTTCCCTGCATGGCGCCCACGAGTGACCACCCCAGCGGTACCGTGCCACTCCCCGACACAAGGAGAAACCCAAGTGCGCGGTATCCGCACCGTCATGGTCTTCGTCGACGACCCCGAAGCCACCGCCCGCTGGTGGGGCAACATCTTCGAAGCCGAGGTCAAGCTCGACATCAACGGCACCGCCGTCTACGCCTGGCTCGACCTCGACGGACTCGAGTTCGGCTTCCACCAGGCGTCCCCCAAAGCCAACGCCCACGGGCGAAGCACCGTCCCTTACTGGTCCGTCGAGGACCTCGACACCGAACGCAAGCGCCTCCTGGAAGCGGGCTGCACCCACCACCGCGGCCCCCTCGACGTGGAGCCCGGCCGGCGCATCTGCCAGCTCATCGACCCGTTCGGCACCGTCTTCGGACTCGACGGGCCCTGAACCCTCGGAGCCCACGTATGCGCCACTGGCCCCTCACCGCCCTACAGCTCACCACTGCCGACCTCGTCCTGCGACTCCCTTCGGACGACGATCTCGACGCGCTCGCCCAGGTGGCCGCCGACGGGGTCGTCCCCGACGGCGCTGTGTATTTCCCGCAGCCCTGGGCCTCCGCCCCGCCAGCCGAGCGGGCCAAGAACGTCGTACAGAACCACTGGTGGGCGCGAGGCGACTGGACCCGCGAGAACTGGCGTCTGCTCCTGGCCGTCTTCCACGACGGCCAGGTCATCGGCCAGCAGAACCTCTCCGCACGCGACTTCGCCATCACCGGCGAGGCCCGGACCGGCTTCTGGCTCGGCCGCCGCTTCCAGGGCCACGGCTACGGCACCCAGATGCGCGCCGCAGCCCTGGCCCTCGCCTTCGACGGCCTCGGCGCCGCCCGCGTCACCTCCACCGCCTTCGCCGACAACGCCGCCTCCCGGGCGGTCTCCCGAAAGTTCGGCTACCACCCAAACGGCGTCCACCGGATCTCCGTGGACGGCCACCGCTACGACGCCCACGAGGAGGTCATAGAGGCGGCCGACTGGCAGGGTTGCGCGAGCGTGGTGCCTGTCGGAATAGCGGGGCTGCCTGACTGCATCCCGCTCTTCCGCTGACTGGCGCGCTGGGCGTCGATACGATCTTCCGGCCCATCCCGGCCCCCTGGAGGAGTAGACGTGACGCAGCAAAGCGCTGAGGAGCGACCGGGCATCGCCGCGGCCATCGTGGTGTACGAAGGCCGCGTGCTGATGGTCCGGCGGCGGGTCAGCGAGGGCCAGCTCTCCTGGCAGTTCCCGGCCGGCGAGGTCGAGCCCAACGAAGCCCTCGAGGACGCCGCCGTATGGGAGACCCAGGAGGAGACGGGGCTTGCCGTGAAGGCGGTGAAGCTGCTCGGCGAGCGGATCCACCCGGCCACCGGCCGTCGGATGTCGTATACCGCCTGCGAGGTGGTCGGCGGTAATGCGCACGTGGCGGACACCGACGAGCTCGTCGAGCTGGCGTGGGTCGCCCATGCAGAGATCCCGCGGTATATCCCCTACGGCCTGTTCGAGCCGGTGCAGGAACACCTCGACTCGGCGTTGAACCGCTGAAGGGGCCTGTCGACGCACAACACCTCTGGGGGCCGACACGTCTCGGAGTTGGCCCCCAGAATGCTCATGGGGCTGGGAGTAGGACGTGCCCGATCGAGTCGTGAGGTCGTGGACGGTAGTCCAGTTCTCGGCGATGAGCTGGAGGGCCTGCACGCGCGGAGGATGGCGTCATGCCGGTGGGTGCGGTGCTCCTCAGCGCGCTGAGCCGCCTGGTCCCAGGTGTCGGCAGGTCCCGGGGCTCGTCTGTCAGGCGTCCCGTCGCTCCTCGTGCCGGGCCAGCTGCGCTCGCAGCCGTTCCGCCTCGGCCTCGGCCTGGCGAAGTCGGCGCTCCAAGACAGCGCGAGCCGGCGGCGGGTTTTCGGGCTTCGGCGCCTCATTGCGTGGAATGAGCCAGCCCACGTGCTGATACGCGACAATCGCGCGAGCGTGGGGACAGGTATGGCAAGACCGTTCCGGCATTGGACGCGGCCAGCCTGCCGCCAGCATCCGGCGGGTGCGTTCACGTTCGGCTTCGGGTTGAAGCATCGGGTCTGAGGCCCAGGCCTGCTCGAATTCCTCGATCATCTGTTTCACCCTTGTGGCCTCGGCCAAGCGCGGCCCGTCATCGGGTTTCCAGTCGAGGGTTGGCGCTACGACCTCTTCGACGTGTCCGCAGGCCAGCGTTACCTTCCAGAAGGCCGACGTGTGTGCTTCATGATGGCGGATCACGGCCCACACGTCGGCTTCGGCCCATTCGGGTGGCTCCACCGGATCGGCGGGAAAGCTCACCTCTCGCCGTTCTCCCCACTCAATGATGTCGCGGTAGGGGGCATCGACGGAATCGTCGTGCCGGCAGTACACCTGTCCCTGCGGCAATGCTTCACCCTCCCCAAGGCCACGCCACTGCCTCTCGCTCGGCGGGGTGCGGTCGTCCGGTGTCAGCAGCTCCTTGATGCAAGCGCAATCCAGCTGGACCCGCCATCGGTAGTACCGGTCCGGGTCCGGCGCGAGGAACGGCCACAGGACCGCAGGAATCCCTCTGCGGCGATCGGAATTGAATTCCTCGTACTCGCGTAGGACGTCCATGCGCCGCTTTGCCCGGCCGGGAAGCCGGCGCGCTATAGCGGGTGGGCGCACACCTGCGGCAGGGTCGGTCACGTTCGATTCCTCTCGCCCAGCGAAACACTGCTGCCGACGCTAGAAACTCTGAGGTCGAACCGCTGCCGGAATAGCGATCGCTTCGCCTGAACGAAGGAGACGAGGCTGTTGCTGCCTTCGTCGTCGGGTGGATGACTGCACCCGTGTCACCGGCGAGGACGGCCGGGCACGGCCCCAACGACGTCGGGTTCCAAGCCACAAAAGCCGTGGTCACGACGCACCGGCACGGCCCTGCGCCAGCAACATGCGCGACTGCCGACTGGTGTGCCCCGTGAACAACCCAAGGGGCTGATGCTGACCATTTGCTGACCAGAGCCCCGCCATCACGCCACTGACCTGCGAAAACGCCCAGATGTCACATGTTGGACTTGAACATGGTGCGCAGCATGGAGGAACTCCCGGATCTAGGCTCCCTGCCTGCGTTCTCACAGGTCAAGGGCTGTTTCACCACTCTACAACGAGTCGTGTGTCCGAGCGGCGTTCTCCATGCCTTCAGCGCCCGGTCCGATGGGGCCAACTCGGGCGTCCGCTTCGGGAAACCGGCATGAAGGAGCGCCTTTCTTGACCACTCACCTCGGACATGGCGCCGGCCCGCGGACGATACCGGCGCTGATGGCGGCACTGTGCGGGATCATCGGTGCCGTCGCGCTCGGCACGACCCCGGCCCGGCGGCAGCGGCCGATCAGCGTCACGCGGTCTACGCCATCGCGCACCGGGTCGACACCCTGGACGGGACGCGCGTGTGGACGGCATCATCGCGGGCTACGGCGCCATCACCGGGGTGCGCGAGTACGGCAACGGCCGGCAGTGCGCCAACGCCGTCGGCCTCGTCCGTGACTGGGTGAACCGCCACAGCGCCACCCACCGCATGGCCACCGGCGGGGACCGCCTGTTCAGGTAGTGGACCACCGGTTACACGGCCGGACTGTGGGCGGCCTTCTCCTCCCGGCGGCCCCGGCCCAGGGAGGCGAGGTAGTCGCGCAGGGTCCGGCCGGTGCGCTCGGAGCTCCAGATCCTCAGGACCTGGGGATCTTCCGACGGCCGGGCGGCGTCGATGCGCTCGCGGGCGGGGCGGTGGAGCTGGTGCTTGGAGAGTGCGTACACGTCGGGTGGGGCGGCGCAGAGGCCCTCCGCCCGTCGCAGTGCCGCGGCGAGCAGGCGATCGGGCTCGGTGATCTCGTGCACCAGGCCGATCGAGGCGGCCTGACCGGGGGCCAGCCGGCCGGCCCCGAGCACCATCGCGTCCAGGGCCGGGCCGACGGCGTGGCGCATGATCTCCAGGGGCACCGTGGGGAACGGCACACCCGCGGCGAGCTCGGCGAGCCCGATGGTGCCGCCCGACATCAGCCGTATGTCGCACGCGGCCGCCAGGACGCATCCGCCCGCCAGGGCATGGCCGTTCACCGCGGCGACGACCGGCTTCGGGTGCTCGAACAGGGTGAGCATCGCGTGGCTCAGCGCCGGCAGGAACTTCTCGACGTACCGCGGCCCGCCATCGGCCGTCCGCTTCAGATCCACGCCTGCCGAGAAGGAGCGCCCGCTCCCGGTCAGCACGACGGCGCGGGCGTCGGCGACGGCGGCCAGGGTCTCGGGAACGGCGGTGAGCAGCTCCAGGTCCAGTGCGTTCACCGGTCCGTGACGCAGCGTCAGAAGGGCGATGCCGTCGTGGTCGGCTGTCTCGATCATTCGGTAGTCCTTGAATCCTTGCCGGTTGACGAGGCGTTGAGGCGTCGAGCGATCAGTCGTCGTAGCCGTCGAGGTCGGTGAGCAGGATCTTCGACACCATATAGGTGCCTTGGCCGGCCGCCACGAGTTTGCCGCTGTCGGCGTGGATGTCACTGCGCGCGACGTAGATGTTCTTCCCCGCGGTCACCACCTCGCCGGTGGCGTAGATGCCCTCTTTCCGCACCGGCCGGATCAGGTTGATGTGGTAGTCGACCGTGAGGACGCTGTAGGTCTCCTCCATCGAGTTGGCCGCCATGAACCCGGCGGTGTCCCCGACCTCGAACAGCATGGCGGCGTGCAGGAAGTCCGAGTTCTGGGTGAGATCGCCGTGGAACGGAATGGCCACGCGCGCGACCCCGGCCTTCTCGATCGTGATCGTCTTGTTCAGGAACCGGGAGATCCTGCAGTTCATGCAGCAACGGGTGAGCTTCTCGAAGTGCGTGGACGAAGAACCCATGACAGTGCTCCTTACGAGTGCGGTGGCAAGGCTATGCGCGCGACACGATCAGGCCGGCGTTGATCCCGCCGAAGCCGAACGCGTTGATCAGGCAACGGCGCACCTCTGTCACTCGGGCTTCGCGGGCGATGTCGATATCGGCGAACGACGGCTCGGGCTTTTCGAGTTTCAAGGTCGGAGGCACGGTGTGATGGCGAAGTGCCATGAGCGCGCCGACGAGGTTCATCGGGCCGTTCGCGGCGAACGTGTATCCCGTATGTCCCTTGATCGACGTGACGACCGGCTTCCGGCGGGCGTCGGCCGTCACGGAACGCACTGCTTCGAGTTCGGCGGCATCGCCCTGGATCATGCCCGAGGCCTGCGCGAACACGCAGTCGATCGCATCCGGCCCGACCCCGGCGTCGGCGAGAGCGCCGGTCATGCAACGCGCGGCGTGGCGGGGCGAGATACCGGCGATGTCATCGGCACCGCTGTTCGTGGCGAAGCCGGTCAGCTCGCCGTGGATCACGGCGCCGCGCGCTTCGGCGTGGGCGCGGTCCTCCAGTACGAACGCGGCGGCCGCCTCGCCGACGATCATGCCGTCCCGTTCACGGTCGAACGGCCGGGGTGTCATCGCCGGATCGTCGCACCGGCTGAGAGCGTTCATCGCCTCGAAGCCGGAGTAGGTGATCGGCGTGGTCACCGCCTCGGCCCCGCCGGCGAGTGCCCAGGTGCGGGCACCGGACCGGATCGCGCGCATCGCCTGGCCCAGTGCCTGGCAGCCGCTCGCGCAGGCGCCGGCGATCGTCATCTGCTCCTCCTCGATCCCGTGGCGCAGCGCGATCGCGCTCGCCGCCATGTTCGGGATGAGGGAGGGGATCAGGAACGGGCTGGTCTTCCGCGCATCCTGCCGCTCCTGCTTGAGGACACCGGCCTCGATGCTGGGCAGGCCCCCCATCGCCACGCCGAAGTAGACGCCCCCGCCCGGCGGGTGACCCGGCGGCGTCTCCCCGGCATTCCGGTCGTGCTCCGTGTTCCGGCCGTGGTCCCGGTCGTGCTCCGTCGTCGGGAGGAGGCCGCTGTCCTCCAGCGCCCGGTCCGCGGCGAACAGCGCGTAGCGCACGAACGCGCTCATTCGCTTGATCTCGAACTGGAACGGGCCCGGCGGGAACGTCACAGCGGCGTCGTCGATCTGGCCGGCGTACCGGCTGCGGAAGCGGCCGGGGTCGAAGCGTGTCAGTGGCACGATTCCCGAGCGCCCGGCGAGGAGGCCCTGCCACAGATCGTCGACCGTCGGGCCCAGCGGACAGACGACGCCCATCCCGGTGACCACTACGCTGCGTCGGCGCATGGGCGGGATCGCGTCACGCCCGCTGCTGCTGCGCGTCCTGCAGCTCTCGTACGTGGTTCACGAGATCCCGCATCGTCTCGAACCTGCCCATGGCGGATTCGTCGAACTCCAACCCGAAACACTCCTCCATGTAGAGAAGCAGCTCGACCATCTTGAGCGAGCTCATCCCCTCGATGGACGTGGCAAGGTGCGAATCCGGAGTGAGATGGGAGACATCGGCTTCCACGAACTCCCCGATATGCCCGACAATCTTCTCGAACAGCTCCTGGTCCTGCATCGCGTGCACCTCTCAATCGGTCGCGGACTGGCGGGCGGTGAGGCGTTCTTCTTCGATCATCTTCCGGCACAGATGGCGCTGGATCTTACCGCTGGTGGTTCGGGGGAGCCCGGCTCGGCTGACCCAGTGGAAGGTGACACCGCCGATGCCGAACACCTCCGCGAGCGCGTCGCTCACCCGGCCGGTGACGACCCGTCGGTCACGGCCGTCGGCGAGCCGCTCGTCGAGCAGGAGATGGAGCTGCTCGGTCCGCAGCGTGGGATCGGGGACTCCGACGGCGACGACCGCCGGGGTCCGCGGACTCTCCGTGACGGCCTCCACGAACGCCTCGATCTGGTCGGGCACATAGTTCCGGCCCGAGATGATCACGATGTCCTTGCTGCGACCGGTGACGTACAGCTCTCCGTCGACCTGATACCCCAGGTCGCCCGTACGGAGATAGCCGTCCGTCCGCTTGAACTGTCCATCGGCCGCACCGGTGTCCTCGTCGCCCGGCTCCGCGAGATAGCCGTCGATCACGCTGGGGCCGGACACCTCGATCTCGCCGATCTCGCGATCGGGCAACGGCGTCCCGTTCCCGTCGACGACCCGCAGACCGTGGCCGGGCAGCACCCGGCCCACGCACATCGTGCTCGTGGTGCGCGGGTCCGCGGCCGAGCGGGGCTCGGCACGCCCCCTCGCCGCCACGGCCTCCGCGTCGACCCGGTCGGCCGAGTACGGTCGGCCGATGTCGGAAATGGTGACCGCGAGCGTCGCCTCCGCAAGCCCGTACACGGGCCTGAGGGTCGTTTCGGGCAGGCCGAAGCGGCCGAACGCCGCCTGGAATTCCCGCATCGTGCTCTCGTGCACCGGCTCCGCGCCGCACAGGGCGACTCGCCACGCCGACAGGTCGAGATCGTCCGGCGGGCGTCGCTTCGCGACTCTCGCGCATATGTGGAACGCGGAGCTCGGCGCGGGCGACAGAGTTCCCCGGTAGCGGCTGATCCATTGCAGCCATGACAGCGGATTCCGCAGGAAGTTGACGGGGTCCGAAAGCACCATCGGGATCCGGGCGCAGAGCGCGTACGAGATCCCGATGAGTCCCATGTCGTGGAACAGGGGGAGCCAGCTCACCAGCGAGTCGTCGGGTCCGCCCCGGATCGCTCCGGCGATCGCCCGGACATTGGCGACGATGTTGCCGTGCCGGACCATGGCCAGTTTCGGCACGCCGGTCGAGCCGGAGGTCGCCTGAAGATGGGCGAGCGACGCGGGCCTCGCGCGCGGCGGGCCCGGGTGGAGGGGTGCGTCGCGCAGCGCGCCCGGTGTCAGGACCGGGATCGGCAGCAGCGGCGCGAGCACCTTCTCCAACTCCGGTGCCGCGACGACCTGTCCGGCCCGCGCGTGCTCGACGAGCCCGCGGAGGTTCGCCGCGTAGTGCGCGGTGCGGCCGTCCATCGGCTCCGCCACGACGACCGGCACGACCCCGGCGTACAGACAGCCGAGATAGACCGAGAGGAAGTCGCGCGAAGTGGGCAGGACGACGACGACGCGGTCCGCTTCGTCGATTCCGTGCGCCTCAAGTCCGGCCACGGTCTGTCCGACGAGGCGGTACACGTCCGCGTAACTGAGTGCGAACTCCTCCTCGGACCTCTCGATCACACGGAACGCCAAACGGTCCGGAGTGCGGCCGGCCGCGTCGAGCAGCGCATCGATGACGGTCTCCGGCCGGGAGTCCTCCGTCACCGGGCGTACCCCTTCACGAACTGCAGATCGGTGCGCTTGGAGGACCGCGCCAGCCAGGTGCGGAGCTCGCCGTGCCGCGTGTCGAAGTCGGCCTTCAGCAGGTCCTCCTTCAGCGTCCCGGACGTGGTGTAGTAGGGCTTCTCGAGTCCCTCCAGGAAGCGGATGTGCTGCTCCATACCGGCCCGGCCGCGTTCGACGCTGCGCGCGTACGACTTGAGGCGGGCCCGCCGTTGCGGCCGCTGCTCGATCTCGAACGCCCGCTTGAAGAAGATCCCGTAGCTGTCGAGGATGCCGCGCTGCAGTTCGCTGGGGCGCATATGGCGCGGGAAGATGCCGACGAACGAATAGTGCTGGTAGGTGGGGACCTCCATGATGATCCGGTGGTCCTCGATGTCCTGCCGGGCCCCGTACAGCAGATCCTGGAAGGGGTATTCCGCGAGGCATACGAAGACCGGGTGCATGATGCGCGCCTCGGCGCACCAGTACGCGGTGGCCTCGATCGCCTGGCGGTCCTGGACGTCCAGGCCGAAGATGATCGCGGAGTGGATGGCTATGTCGTTCTCGGCGAAGCGCAGCAGGCGGCGGGTCTGTTCGGAGGGATCGACACGCTTGTTGAACGCCCGGAGGACGCTCGGGTCCTCCGATTCCACCCCGAGGCAGTACTCGTCGAATCCCGACCGCTTGAGGTCGAGAACCAGCTCCAGGTCGTCCGCGTGATTGACCCGGCTCATCGCGATGAACTTGTAGTTCCTGTCGCGTAATATCTCGGCAATCTCACGGCAATAGCCCTTGCGGGTGGTGAAGTTGAGATCCGTGATGTAGAACCGGTTGCAGCCGGTCTGCCGGTAGATGGCGTCCAGCTCGTCGCGCACGTCTTCCGCGGTCTTGGTGCGGAACCGCCGTCCGAGCAGCCGGATCGCGTAGCAGAACGAGCAGTCGAAGGGGCAGCCGCGCGACATCGAGACCGTCGCCCAGTGCAGCTGTGGCGCCCGCGCCAGGAGCTTAGGGTTGATCGCGTTGGCGATATTGCCATAACGGGCGATCTTGTTCAGTCTCAGCTCGCCCTTGGCGTCGATATAGGCCAGGTTGTCGACGTCGGAGACGGGATCGCCGGCCTCCAGCGCCTTGATCAGCTGGACGGACGGGATCTCCCCCTCGGCGATCACCGCGTAATCGGCGTAGCGCAATGCCTCGTAGGGCGCGAACGCGGCGTGCGGACCGCCCATGATGACCACGCAGCCGGGGCGCTTGGCGCGCTTGATCAGCTCCAGCGCCTCGAGGTTCGACCAGAAGTGGGTGGCGAGCGCCGAGATCAGGATGTAGTCGTAGCGCGCGAGGGGAAAGTCCTCGGGCTTCTCGCCCCAGAACATCTGGCACATCTCGACCCGCGCGTCCGGATACTCCTGCTGGATGAACGACGCGACGTAGTAGATGCCGTCGTTGTAGGTGGTCGCCAGCGTCGATGCGTCGGGATAGGCATCGTGGAACCCCAGCTGGACACAGAGGATATCGAGACTCTTCATGCCGGCCGGGCCTGCGCCGCGTTGTGCCGGTGCGCGAACTCCCTGCGCACCTTCTCCTTCATCTCCTGCTTGAGCCTGGTGGCGATGCGGGTCGGGTCGTTGACCCGGCGCTGGGCCCAGGCGAGCAGATCACGCGCCTCGCTGCGGTTCATCTTCGGGTGCTTCCACACCAGGTTGTAGAGATCGTGCTTGCTGAGGTCCGGCTCGTCGATCAGATGCTCCATCTGCCGGTAGAGACGGGTGCCATGAAATGGCGTCAGCAAGGTCAGCTGACAGGCGAACAGCCCTTCCTCGTTGAGCTGCTCGATGTCGAACTGCATGTCCTCGATGCTGTCCTCGGCGAATCCCACCATGAACGTGCCGAGCGCCCGGCGCCCGTTGTCGATCAGCTCGCGCACCGTCTGCCTGACGTTGTAGACGTCGTCGCGCTTCTTGACGTCGGCGATGTTCTTGTCACGGTAGGACTCGATGCCGACGATCGCGCCGTCCATATAGCGGTCGGTGAGCTCGGGTATCCGCCCCCGTATCAGGTCGGCGCGGGTGAGGCAGATCCACGGCAGCTCGCGCTCCGCCAGGGCGTCCACGACCTGCTCCGCCAGGTGATTGGTGAGGAGGAAACTCTCGTCGTAGATGACGACATGTGCGACCTTCTCGTCCCGGTACGTGTCGAGCGCCGCGTACATGTCCTCCATGAAGATTGCTTCTTCTTTGGGATTGAAGATCGGCGTCGAGCAGAAGGTGCAACCGATATTGCAGCCACGTTTGGAGTAGAGATACCCGACCGGCGAGCTGATCCCACGGAATCCGCTCTGCCCCAGCATCGCCGGGTGCCGGACCCGCGGCAGCGGCGTGCCGTAGACATACTGGTGGAGCGTGAACTCCCCGGCGCCCTTCACCAGTTTGGTGAAGTGCCGGTCGAGACCGGGTGTGAGGACGCCGTAGTTGCCGCCCCAGATCTCCGGTACGCCGGCCTCCCGCGCGGCCGTGGCCATTTCGATCGCCACCGGTGTGGACCAGGTGTAGAAGCTGACGCCCACCATGTCCCACGCCTCGGAATTCAGCGCGTCGAGATATTCCTGCCAGGTCGGATATTCAAGGATCTCGACATCGGGCACGTTGTACTTGAGGAAGCGGAGTCCGGTCGGCGGGCAGGTGACGGAAAGGCGGTCCTCCAGGTCCACCGCACACGTCCAGGCCATGTAGGTATCGGTCCGGTCGTACCAGTTGCCGCCGACTCCGTCCGGCTCGACCAGTGCCTCTTTCGGAGCGGTTGTCAGGAGTACCCGCTTCATCGCCGTCCCCCTCCACTTCGGCGGTGTCGCTTCTGCGTACAACCACCCTGCGTAGCCGCGCGTCGATCATGCCGGTAAAAGCTCTTCGACCCTGGGAGTGCCCAGCTTTTTTCGACCCTAGGAGCGGCCCGTCCGGAAAGTCAACCCGCGTGCTGTGCCCGGATATTGGCGGCCGTCAGGCCGATAGGCCGCCGGCGATCAGCTCCTTCGCGACGATACGGCCGGAACCGCCGTTGACGCCGTGGCCGGGCCAGGTCGCCGCGCCGACCATGTACAGGTTCGGTACGACGGTCCGGTGCGAAGGCTGGCTGGGCAGCGGCCGCAGGAGGTAGCTCTGGCCGAGCTCGTGGCTGCCGCCGTAGGGGTCGCCCGGACCGCAGTTGGGGTTGAAGCGGGCCAGGTCCGCCGGGCCGATCACATGGCGGCCGAGGACGGCACCGGGCAGATTCGGCGCGTGCCGGCCGGCGAGCTCGATCACCCGGTCCGCGAAGGCGTTCTTGACCTCCTCGGTCCAGCCGTCGCCGGTGTCGATCTCCCCGGCGGCGTCGCCCCGGAGCCGCAGCGGAATGTCGAGCATCTGCAGTCGGGCCACGGCCGCGCCGGGCGGACAGCGCGTCGGGTCCGCGGCGGACGGCGTGTCGAAGGAGATCGTCGGTTCGCCCGGGAGCAGCCCGCGGACCGCCTCGTTGACGGAGCGGGACAGCGCGTCGAGGCCGCCCGTGAGGTGCGACTGCCCGGTGCGGGCGAGTCGTTCGTCGGTGAAGCGGGGTGGTTCGGAGAGCGCCAGGTGGATCTGGACGCAGCCGCGCCCGTAGCGGTAGTCGCCCGCCTGCCGCCGGAGGGCGGGCGGGACCGCGCCGTCCTCGTGCGCGAGCAGCTTCAGGTACAGCTGGTCGGGGTTGACGGAGGCGATGACGGCCCTCCGGGCCCGCACCATGTCGCCGTCGGCGGTCCGTACGGCGACGGCGCGCCCGTCCCGTACGAGGATCCGGTCGACCCACCGTCCGGTGCGGACCTGTCCGCCGTGCTGTTCGATCAGGGCTGTCAGCGCTCGGGCGAGCCGCTCGCTGCCGCCCTCGGGCGTGGGCATTCCGGCCGCGGTCACGGCGAGCAGCACCATGATGATCCAGAAGGCGCTGTTCACCTCGTCGGGCCCGCGGCCGAGGTGCAGCGCCCAGGGTGCCAGTGTGCCGTGCAACACCGGTGAGGAAAAACGGTGTTCGAGGAGATCGCGGCCGGTGCGGAGGAACAGCTGGGCGAAGGGCGAGTAGTGTCCGTTCTCGCGCATCAGACCGTGGATGGTGTTCGCCGCGCCGACGTCGGCGAGTTCGGCCGCGAGGAGTCCGAACACCGGGCCGGAGTACGGGGCGAAGTCCGTCAGGAGCGCGGTGAGGGCGGCGCCGTCGCCCGGTGCGAGGCGTTCCGCCTCGGCCGTGTTCTCCTCGGCGTCCGTCGAGAACACGGCCGTCCCGGCATCGGGCATCGAAACGCCGATGCAGTAACGGGAGTTGCGGTACGTCAGGCCGAGTGCGGCCAGTTCCGGCCCGAGCTCGGCGTAGGCGGGGCCGGAGGTGAACAGGGGGTGTGCCGAGGAATAGGTGTCGTGCCGGAAGCCGGGGACGGTGAGCTCTTCGGTGCGGACGAGCCCGCCGGGCCGGTCGTTGCCTTCGAGGACGGCGACGTCCCAGCCCGCACGGGCCAGGTACGCCGCCGTGACCAGTGCGTTGTGGCCGCTGCCGACCACCACCGCGTCATGGCTCTGCATGGTGGATTCTGGCACCCGGGCCGCCGTGCGGTGAAGGGCGCGGAGGCGGTCGGTTGCGGATGGCCGGCGGCACCGGAGGCGCTGTCAGGCCGTCGGCTCCGGGAGGGGCGAGGTGGGGCGGTCGCCCCAGCCGGCCTCGGCGATCAGGTCGTACCAGTCGGGCAGCGCGCCGTGGGACAGGTGACGGCGCAGGGCCTGGCCGGGGAAGCCGAGGGGGCTCGCCTTGGCGGGGTTGGCCAGCGCCTGCCGCACGATCAGGTCGGTCAGCGCGTAGGCGAGGTCGTCGCGGGGGAAGGCGGCGTGGACGCGGTCGGCGAGGCCGTCGGGCAGGCGCTCCTTGTCGCGGCCCATGATGTCGGCGGAGATGCCCGCCTGGGTCAGGGCGACCTCCGGGCCCTTGCGGGAGGCGATGCCGTCCGAGGTGTGCAGGGCGATCGCATCCCACACCACCGTGACGGCCTCCTCGTCGGCGCCGTGGTCGCGCAGGAAGCGGGCGGCCAGGTCGGCGCCGTCCACCTCGAACCGCTGGTCACCGTTGCCCCGCTCGGACAGTCCCAGGTCGTGCAGGACACAGCCCAGGAACACCAGCTCGCCGTCGAAGTCCGCCCCGGCTTTCAGCCCTTGGTGGTCGGCGAGCGCCCGTGCGAAGAGGTAGCTGCGCACGCTGTGCCGGAAGACGACGGCGGGGCCCGCCTCCTCCGCGAAGCGCAGGGCGTTCACCGCGAGTTCCGTACGGGGCAGGTCGAAGCCGTCGTAGACGGCGGGCAGGGAGAGGGTCACGGGAGAACTCCTTCGCGTTCAGCGGGTTGTCCTCGATCCTGCTGCCCCGCCGCGACCCCGGCCAGTGGCCGTAATGCCGGGTCACGCTAAATTCTGGCCATGACTGTGGTGGCTGTTCTCGCGCTCGAAGGCGTCGTCCCCTTCGAGCTGTCCGTGCCCGGCCAGGTCTTCGGCACCGCCAATCAGGCGGCCGGGGCCTCGCACTACGAGATCCGCGTCTGCGCCCCGGGCGGGACGGTGACCACGGACGTCGCGTACGTCGCGTTCCGGATGCGTACGCCGTACGGCCTGGGCGGGCTGGACGGGGCCGACACCGTGGTCGTTCCCGGCCACTCCGGCTTCCTCGCCCCGCCGTCCCGCGCGGTGACCGGGGCGCTGCGGCGGGCGGCGGAGGCCGGGGCGCGGCTGGCGTCGGTGTGCGTCGGGGCCTTCACGCTCGCCGCGACCGGGCTGCTGGACGGGCACCGGGCCACCACGCACTGGCAGTACGCCGACGAACTCGCCCGCCGTCATCCGGACGTCGAGGTCGACGCGGGCGTGCTCTTCGTCGACCAGGGGCGTCTGATCACCTCGGCGGGGGTGGCCGCGGGGCTCGACCTGTGCCTGCACCTCGTCCGGTGCGACCTCGGCGCGGACCTGGCGGCCGCCACCGCCCGCCGTACCGTCATGCCGCTGCAACGGGACGGCGGCCAGGCCCAGTACATCGAGCACCCCCGGCCCGCGGCCGGATCCACCGCCCTCCAGCCGGTCCTGGAGTGGATGGAGGCCAATCTGCACTGGCCGCTCACGCTGAGGGACATCGGCGAGCACGCCGCGATGAGCGTGCGCAGTCTCAACCGGCACTTCCGCGCCCAGACCGGCACCACTCCCCTGCAATGGCTGCTGCGCGCCCGCATCCACCGCGCCCAGCAGCTCCTGGAGACCACCGGCCTGTCCGTCGAGCAGATCGCCGACCACCCGGGCTTCGGCTCTCCGGCCACGCTGCGGCACCATTTCGCCCGCCACGCGGGCACCTCCCCGCATGCCTACCGCACCGCTTTCCACCAGCGCCGCCCTTGACCGGGAAGCCCCTGTTGCCGGGGTCCACGACGCGACGTGGGCCCCGCCTCATCACGGCGGGGCCCACGTACGGTCACCGGGCCGGGGCCCGGCGGGGATCAGGTGCGGTACGCGTAGTAGACCGCGTCCGGGTACGAGGCGATGATGCTCGCCACCGACTTCCGGAACGTGTTGGTCGAGTGGTAAGTCAGGTATGGGACGCCGCTCCTGCTCCGATAAGTGGTGATCATGGAGTGGTCCTTGGACCCGTCACCGTCGAAGTCCATCTGCAGGATGTCGCCGACACCGAGGTCGTAGACGTTGTCCAGGCTGGTCACGCGCTGGGACTGCATCGCGTACCACGACCACTCGTTGGCGCCGACCCAGGAGGTCGACTGGTTGGTGGAGTCGTACCACCAGCTGTGATTGGCCTCGGTCGGGCCGGGCGCGGCCTTCCAGCCGCCGGCCTTCAGGGCCTGGCTGATGAAGTTGGTGCAGTCCCCGCCCTCGTCGTTGAACTTCCGGTACGCGGGGTTGTAGTTGCTCCAGTACTTCTCCGCGTAGGCCGCCATGGCCTTGTAGTCGTACGTGGTGCTCGTCTTCGGCTGCGACTGCCGCCACGGCCGGTCGATGGAGGCGGGCTTCGCCTCCTGCGGCGTGGCGGGGGCCGCGGCGACCGGCTTGGTCGCGGGCTGGTTGACCGGCCGGGGCCCGGCGTCCGTGGGACGGATGCCCGTGAGCTCCCACGCACCGCCCTTGGCGGCGGTGAAGTTCAGCTCGTGGTGCGCCCGGAAGCCGGTCGTCGTCGGCTCGTCACCGCGGACCTTCTTGTAGGTGAAGACGGTGGTCTCGGTCACCTGGACCGTGGCACGCCCGTCCTTGACCCGCACCTTGTCCGTGGAGACCTTGGTGTCGGCGGCGGCGTACACCTCGCCCAGGGAGGCGAGCCGCTGCTTGCGGGTCCGCAGCGAGGACAGCGAGCCGTCCTCGGTCCGGGCCAGGCCCGCCGAGAGCCGCACCTTCTTGTCGGCCTTCGGCGCGGCCCGCCGCGCCGGCTTGGCGTCCACGAGCGCCTCCGTGCGCTCCGTCAGCACGGCGTCGGCGACAATGGCGAAGGACTTCTCCGTGTCCTTGTCCACGCGCGGCTGCGTCGCCGCGTTCGCCGCCGAGGCCGGCAGGAGCACGGCCGACACTGCCACCGTCAGTGCCGCCACCGCAGCGGATCTGAACGTCGCTGGTATCACAATGTTTCCCCTTGTCACCCGGCCCGCACGGGCCGGGAAGCGGAATCTTCGCACAAATTTCCGCTATTTCTGTAGACAGGTGATCGCATCGTGGAACCGGCCCGAAGAAGGCCGCCGCGCGCCCACGTTGAACCGCTTTGGTCCATACCTATTGACGGCCCTTCGGGGCCGCTTTACGTTCTCCGGAACCTCGGCGGCACCACGGCGGGGACGTGAAGGGGAGGCAGCATGATCGGTCGGACGGCGCGTCTGCTGGGGGCCTGTCTGGCCCTGGCCTTCGCCGTACACCTGCCGGCCGCCGCGGCGGCGGACCAACCGCGCGACGACACCTGCGCGGTGAAACCGAGACCTTCGGGGCCGGTGCTCCAGGGCTATTGGGAGAACTGGGACGGAGCGGCCAACGGCGTTCATCCACCGCTGGGTTGGATACCGGTCACCGATTCCCGTATCGGCGCCCACGGCTACAACGTCCTCAACGCGGCCTTCCCGGTCATCCGCTCGGACGGCACGGTCCTGTGGGAGGACGGAATGGACGCGACGGTGAAAGTCGCGACCCCCGCCGAGATGTGCCTGGCGAAAGCGGCCGGTGCCACTGTCCTGCTGTCCATCGGCGGCGCGGCGGCCGGAATAGACCTGAGTTCCCGTACGGTCGCCGACCGCTTCGTCGAGACGGTGGTGCCGATTCTCCAGAAGTACAACTTCGACGGCATCGACATCGACATCGAGACCGGCCTGACGGGCAGTGGCGACATCACCACGCTGTCGGACTCGCAGGCCAATCTCGTCCACATCATCGACGGCGTTCTCGACCGGATGCCGCCGGGGTTCGGCCTGACGATGGCCCCCGAAACGGCCTATGTCACCGGAGGCAGCGTGACCTACGGCTCGATCTGGGGCGCGTACCTGCCGATCGTGAAGAAATACGCCGACAACGGCCGCCTCTGGTGGCTGAACATGCAGTACTACAACGGCAACATGTACGGCTGCTCCGGCGACTCGTACTCCGCCGGGACCGTCGAGGGATTCACCGCGCAGACGGACTGCCTGAACAGGGGGCTGGTCGTCCAGGGCACCACCGTCAAGGTGCCCTACGACAAGCAGGTCCCGGGCCTGCCCGCCCAGCCCGGCGCCGGAGGCGGCTATATGTCGCCGGACCTGGTGGCCCAGGCGTGGCGCGCCTACGGCGGCGGGCTGAAGGGGCTCATGACCTGGTCCCTCAACTGGGACGGTTCGCGGGGGTGGACCTTCGGCGACAACGCGAGGGCCCTGCAGGGCCGCTAGCGTGCCGGTTGAGGACCCTGCCCAGCACCCTGTCTGAGGGGAAGTAGCCCACGTCCTGCGAGTCGAAACTCACCGTCCGGTTGTCCCCGAGCAGGACGAGCCTGCCCGGTGGCACGCGGTCCTCCGGCACCGCGGCCAGGGAGCGGGCCCGGTCGCGCGGCACCGGGTCGCCGGGCACCGCGGCCACCCGCTTGATCAGCCATTCCCGCCCGCGTACCTCGGCCGCACCGGCCGCGGACCGTACGGGCGGGCCCGGCCAGCCGCCGCCCCGCACCGGCCGCTCGGCGACCACCACCTGGCCCACCGCGGGACGCGGCCCGCGGCGCACCAGAACCCGGTCGCCGTCCTGGAAGGCGGGCCACATGCTCGCACCGCGGACGGTCACCACGACCAGCCCGCGCACCCACGCCACAAGGGCGGCCAGGCCCAGGGCGGCCACCGCCGTCGCCGCGCCCGCGAGCGGCATCCACCCCCTCACCGGGGCTCCCCCGTGAACGCGGGCGCGCCTGCCCGGTAGCCCTCCGCCTGCAGGGCGAAGAGCCGGGCGTAACGTCCGCCGGCGCCGATCAACCGGGCGTGCGAGCCCTGCTCCACGACGCGTCCGTCCTCCAGCACGGCGATGACGTCGGCGTCGCGCACCGCTCCGAGCCGGTGGGAGATGAGCAGGCTGGTCCGCTCGCCGCGGTGCTGCCGCAGCGCGGTGTGGATCTCGTGTTCCGCCTCGGCGTCCAGCCCGGCGGAGGGCTCGTCGAGGATCATCAGGTCGCGCCGGTCGCGCAGGAACGCGCGGGCGAGCGCGAGGCGTTGCCGCTGGCCGCCGGAGAGCACGACCCCGGTCTCCGGGTTGTCCTTGTCGGATTCCATGAAGAACCTCCGCGACAGCAGCGTGTCGTAGCCGTACGGCAGCGCGGCGAGCCTGGCGTGGATTCCGGCGCGCTCCGCCGCGCCCTGCAGCCGGGGGCGGTCGTCGAGCGCGGTGAGGTCGCCGAGGGCGATGTTCTCCGCGGCCGTCATGTCGTAGTGCATGTAGTCCTGGAACACGGCGCCGATCCGGTGGCGCAGCTCCGCCACGTCGACGGTGCGGATGTCGACGCCGTCCCACAGGATCGCGCCGCGGTCGGGGTCGTAGAACCGGCACAGCAGCTTGACCAGTGTCGACTTCCCGGCACCGTTCAGCCCGACGAGCGCCAGTGCCTGGCCGTGGCGGAGCCGGAGGCCGGCGCCGCGCAGCACCCAGGGGTGCTGCGGGGAATAGCGGAACCAGACGTCGCGCAGCTCGATGCCGCGGGCCAGGGGCGGCAGCGCCACCGGCCGTACGGGCGTGGGGAGATCCGGTCCCGCCCCGGTCACCGCGAGGTAGTGGTCGAACATCAGCAGCGCCTGGTGCGCGCGGGCCACTTCGCTCGCGAGGGTCGTCAGGGCGCTCTGGATGCCCGCCACCGCGGCCACGAACATCACGACGTCGCCGGACGACAGGGTCCCGGCGTGCGCGGCGGTCACCGCCCACAGCAGGCCGCCGCCGGAGACGAGCGCGGCCAGCAGTCCGAGCGCCGTCTGGAGCAGGGCCTCCCGCCGGTCCACCGCCCGCTTGGCGGCGTTGGCGGTGCGCCGGTCGCCCAGCATGCGCCCGCGCAGGAACGCGCCGGTGCCGAAGAGCCGGATCTCCTTGGCCGCTTCCACACTGGACAGCAGCTCGCTGTAGAACATCTGCCGGCGTTCGACCGGGCCGATCTCCCAGAGCGTCCGTGCCTTGCGGCGGGCCATCGCGACCTCGGACGCCAGGGTGGGGACGGCGGCGGCCAGCACCAGGCCGGTCATCCAGGGGCTGAGCACGGACAGCGAGCCGAGGAAGCCGCCGATGGTGATGGCCGCCCGGGTGATGCCGACGGCGCCGTCGACGGCCTGGTTCGGGGTGCCTCCGCCGGAGCCCTGCGCGAGCCGCAGCCGGTCGAGGAACCGGGGGTTCTCGAACCTGCCCAGCCCGGTGAAGCCCTCCACCGCCGTGAACAGCCGGTCCTCGGCGAGCAGTCCGACCCTGCGGTCGAGTTCGGTCCGCAGGTAGCGGGTGACCTGCGGCACCGCACCGGCCACGAGCCCGGACGCGGCGAGTCCCGCGCCCAGGCCGATCAGCCGTGCCGACGGGGCTCCCGTGCCCAGCCCGTCCAGCAGCAGCTTGGTCAGCCAGGCGGTGGCCACGGGCAGCGCGCCGACCGCGAGGGTGAGCAGCGCGTACGTGGCCAGCACGCCGGGGGCGGCACGGGCCACCAGGGCGCCCGCGGCGGCGATCCGGCGGACCGCCGCCGCCGGGCCGGAGGAGCGGCCGCCGCGCAGGGTGCGAAGGTGATCGGTTTCCAGGAGGTCTTCAACGCCCCGTACTTCTGCCAGGTGCAGGAGAGCGAGCACTACCGCTGGGCGGAGGAGGTGCCGGACGGGCCCCCGGTTCGCGGCCCGGCCCGGCGTCACCGCCTTCTGGGGCATCGCGGGGTCCATGGC